>JAJFHR010000377.1 GCA_021775515.1 Hyphomicrobiales bacterium
TAATCACCTGATTGAGCCATTGCCCAAGGGTCATGCCATGGCGCCGCGCAGCCTCTTTAGCAGCATTACGTGCTGCTGGCTGTATCCCTTTCACGCTCCACGGATTCCCAGGTTTCATTTTTCTCCAAGCGCTCCTAGACCGTTTTTATCTGGCACTCATTTCTCGGATGGTTCTTCGAAATTCTCAGGGCCGGCTACTTCTGTATTCTGAACCGGACATACGCCCATCCCCTGCGAACATCGCAAATTCACCGTCGAATAGCAGAATTCGATATTTATAGTAAATTTTTGGTTAACAGTATTTCTCTTTTGTTAAGATTTTCGCTGATTCGGGGATAAATATCCATTTTGATGTTAAACCATACAGATTTATGTTGAATTTTACCTTGACGTTAACGTCAAGGTAAACTAAAAAGGAAAGATACACGTATCCAAGAAGCGTAGATTTGTTGAAAGGCAACTCCATGGACGTTCCTGCTGATGCAGCACCATTTATCCCTCAGGTATTCACGATTTCTGACTTGTCAGCTGAATTTGATGTTACCACGCGCACCTTGCGGTTTTATGAGGCCAAGGGTTTGCTGGAGCCGAAACGACGCGGTCAAACAAGGCTTTACTCGCGCCGGGACCGTGCCAGGCTCAAACTCGTTCTCCAAGGCAAACGTGTAGGTTTTTCCTTAAGTGATATTAAGGAGATGCTGGATCTTTACGACCTGAAGGATGGCCAGACAACTCAGCTTAACGTCAGCCTCAACCGCTTTCGTGAACGCATTTCAGATTTGCAGCGCCAGAAGATTGATATCGAAGAGGCCATAGCCGATCTCACCAGAACCTGTGAAATCATTCAGGGAATGCTCAAGGAGTAATATTCAGCAGTTAGTCTGAGAAAACCTGGAAAACCCAAGGAAAGATTGACGTCATGCCTACCTATAAAGCCCCCACCAAGGATGTGGAATTTCTTCTCAATGATGTTTTAAAAATTGAGCGTTATGGAAACATCGGCAGTTTCAGCGAAGCCACGCCAGACCTTGTTTCGGCCATACTTGAAGAAGCGGCGAAATTTTCGGAAGAGGTAATGCAACCGTTAAATCAGGTCGGTGACCACGAGGGGTGCAAATTTGCTGATGGTGCTGTGACCACGCCGCAGGGATTTATTGCTGCCTACAATCAATACGTTGAAAATGGATGGGGCGGATTATGTGCTGACCCTGAATTTGGCGGTCAGGGATTGCCCCAGGTCATTGGAGCGGCATTCAACGAATTTGCCTCCTCGGCCAACATGGCATTTGCCATGTATCCCGGTCTCACCCATGGTGCTTATTCAGCGATTATCAAACATGGCGGTGAGGAGCTCAAAGCTGCCTATATTCCCAAACTGATTACGGGTGAATGGTCCGGCACCATGAACCTGACCGAAAGTCACTGTGGCACGGATCTTGGGCTCATGCGTACCAAGGCTGTCCCCCAGGATGATGGATCCTACAAAATCACCGGTACCAAGATTTTCATTTCCGCTGGCGAACATGACCTGACCGAGAATATTGTCCATCTGGTTTTGGCCCGCATCGAAGGCGCTGAAGACGGCATCAAGGGTATTTCCTTGTTTGTGGTGCCGCGAAATCTCGTCGGTGAAGACGGAACTGTTGGCGAAAACAACAATGTTTCCTGCGGATCAATTGAAGAAAAAATGGGCATTCACGGTAATTCGACCTGCGTCATGAATTTCGATGGCGCCACCGGATGGCTGATCGGCGATGAGCACAAGGGCATGCGGGCGATGTTCACGATGATGAACGAAGCCCGGTTGGGTGTAGGCATACAAGGGTTGGCTGCCTCTGAAGTTGCCTATCAAAATGCGGTTGCCTATGCCAATGAGAGATTGCAGGGACGCTCTTTGACTGGCGCAAAAAATCCGGACAAGGCCGCTGACCCGATCATCGTTCATCCCGATATCAGGCGCACTCTGCTCGATATAAAATCCTTTAATGAAGCCGCCCGCGCCCTTGTGTTGTGGAGTGCTATTAAAGCAGATGTAGTTGATCAGGGAGCCGATGAAGATGAGCGTTCCGCAGCCGACGATCACATGGGCTTGATAACCCCGGTTATAAAAGGTGTTTTGACCGACCTCGGCTTTAAGAATACCGTTGCCGCCCAACAGGTTTTTGGTGGTCATGGATATATCCGCGAATGGGGCATGGAGCAGTTTGTCCGCGATGCTCGCATTGCCCAAATCTATGAAGGGGCAAATGGTGTTCAGGCCCTGGATCTTGTCGGGCGCAAACTTCCCCGCCATGGCGGCCGCGCCTTGATGAGTTTCTTCAAGGAAGTTGATGAACATCTTGCTGCAAATCAAGAAGATGACACACTTAAGGTATTTCATGACGGTTTAAAAAAGGGTCGAGCCGACCTGGAAAAGGCGACCATGTGGTTTATGCAGCATGGCATGGCAAACCCGGACAATGCCGGTGCGGGGTCAACGGATTACATGCATCTGTTTGGCCTGGTTGCTTTAGGATATATGTGGTCGCTTATGGCCAGCAGTGCGAAGGCCAAACTCGATCTTAAGGAAGGAGATCTCTCTTACCTGGAAAATAAGATCACCACAGGCCGCTATTTTATGGAACGCCTAATGCCGGAAACAGGCGCTCATTTGGCCCGTATCGAAAGTGGCAGTGAAACCATGATGTCATTGGCTGCAGAAGCCTTTTAGACATACAGCGAGCGAAAAAGAATATCGAGCGAAAGAGAATATTATGTCAGCGTTGGATGTGCCCGCCCCGGCCTTTATGGATGAAGAACTCGACATGATGTCGGAGGCGACTTCGCGGTTTTTTGCCCGTGAAATTATTCCGCACTACGAACAGTGGCTCGAAGACGGCATCATGGGGCGGGAGGCTTGGGAAAAGTCAGGCAAGGCCGGTTTGTTGTGTGCCTCCATGCCGGAAGAATATGGAGGTGCCGGCGGCACCTTCGCCCATGAAGCCGTGATCATCGATGAAGTTGGCAAGGCTGGCATTGATAGCTTTGGAATTTCGCTTCACAACGCCATTGTCGCTCCCTACATTCTTCACTACGGATCACAAGAGCAGAAACAAAGGTGGTTGCCTAAACTTGCCACCGGCGAGTTGATTGGGGCGATAGCAATGACCGAGCCTGGGGCCGGATCAGATCTGCAGAATATCAAAACCCGGACCACGCGCGACGGCAATCACTATGTGGTGAATGGTCAAAAGACCTTCATCACCAATGGCCAGCATGCAAACTTCATTATCGTCGTCACCAAAACAGATCCAAAACTGGGTGCCAAGGGCACCTCGCTGATGGTGATTGAAACTGATGAAGTGCAAGGTTTTCGCCGCGGCCGTAATCAGAAAAAAATCGGTTTAAAAGCTCAGGATACATCGGAACTGTTTTTTGATGACGTCAAAGTCCCCACCTCAAACCTCATCGGCACCGAGGAGGGCCAGGGATTTTATCAACTGATGGAACAATTGCCGCAGGAACGTCTGCTTATTGCCCTGCAAGCCATGGCAATGATCGAACGCGCCCTGGCTGTAACCAT
>JAJFHR010000378.1 GCA_021775515.1 Hyphomicrobiales bacterium
CTAAGCATTATATTTTACTTTTTGTTCTAACCGCTCTAGCCGGTTGTGGCCCAATTCTCACCAAGCAGGAAAAACTCGCACAAACAAGTTTCGATTCAAAAACCTATTCCCGCACATGGCCGGGATCCAAGAACACATCCAGCATCACTTTCTTGTCTGACAGGGCCATTCAATATTGCACTCGTCAAACCAATTGTAACAATTATCTATACAAAACGGTCGATGGGATACACAGAGTGAAACTTGTCGCTGATATCTATCTTCATCTCGAGGAAGATGGCAATGATCTGAAGGTCACTCAGATCAATCCAGATTTAAAGAAATTTACCACAACCTATAAACGCCAGAAATAAAGAAAATACCGGCTCTTTTTTTGTTTCCTGTCGCGCTAAATATTCTGATGGCGATTGCCTCGTCAACCACAGGCACCCAAGGCGATGGGTAATGGCTAGAATGCAGAATTGGTGGGGTAGTGGAAAATCTGGAGCTGGGTCGACTGGTATTGAAAACTATGGCAGAGAAATTCTCGAACGTTTCAATTTGCAGAGACGAAAAAATGGCTCCCCAGGCCGGACTCGAACCAGCGACAAGTCGGTTAACAGCCGACTGCTCTACCAACTGAGCTACTGGGGATCAGTGATAACGTAAGTTACACGCGCTGCTATAGCAAAGACAGTGGATCCATTCTACCCCAAATTTTGATTAATTTTCATTGTGGGTACCAAAATTGCGAAATCTCCCGGTTTTGCTTAAGATTTTGTTGCAGGAGGCTTTATGCTGACCAGTTCAACCACACCTTTTTGAGCCCCAAGGTAGTGATCAGGCAGGCGTTCCCATTGACGTTTGACTTCCAGCCCGAGCTTAACTGAAAACCAAATGGTGCGGCTGACCGAACTATGCAGACCCGGATCGGATTTGAGACGATAAACTTCAAAGCTGCCCGCGGGCACAGTGATGGTTTCGACCGCCTCAACACTCCAGAAATCCTGTGTCGGCGACCATTCCCGGTCTGCGCGCAGATCGCTGTATGTATAAGCACTCATCCATTTTTTGCCGACCCATAGAGGAAAGCGCAACTGATCATTGTCTGGTGAAGCGCTTTTGATTTTTTCATCGCCTTCAAAGGTTGCCAGCCAATTTCCACTGCCGCTTTGCCGGACGATCATCCGGTTGCCGCTTTTAAGAGCATAGGCAGGCTGATCAAAATTTTGCTCAGGAACAACAATCGACCAGTTGTCCTGTTTGGCGATTCTATTGTCAATCAAGGTTCGATAAGTGAGTTTGGTGCCCTCAACTGGAGCAACAAAACCGCTCGATGCTGTCCCGTTGGCCGGTCTGATTTCTTGATAAGCGCTTGTACAGCCGCCAGTAATGAGCAAGATTGCCAACAGCACAAAGACAGTGGAATTAAAATGAGTTTTCTCATTTGTGCCTGTCGCAGCGTAGGGTTTCACACAACTCTCCTTCAGCCAGTCAAAATTCTTCAGCAGGTTTTGCCCATTTATTGCAACAGGTTCAAATCACGATTGTGTGGAACGAACAATTTGTAATTTGGCAAAACCACAACCGGGGACTATATGCTAAAAGCGGCATAATTTTGTGGTTTTACCTTACGATGACGACATTGAAACTGTTTGATAGAGAATTCCACTTGCCCCGGGCAAAATGGCTTCGCATCGCCTTGGGTGTGGCACTTGTTGTTGCCGGTATTTTCGGTATGTTGCCTGTTTTAGGCTTTTGGATGCTGCCGCTGGGTATTGTTGTATTGTCCGTTGATATTCCCATTGTCCGTCGCTTGCGGCGGCGGATTGCCGTAAAATGGGAACGGCGAAAACAATCAAAAAAGACATAAAGAAATTCGCTTGCAGAAAAACCTGCATCTAATCGCCGCTGATAAATTGGGAACCACAAAGTGAAACCTAGCGCTGTAGACCAAGCTATTTCGGCAGCCCGGAGCGGAGATTTTACCTCAGCGGTCAAAGGTTTTCGTAAAGCCATACGCAAGCAGCCCCGGCAGGCCTCACACCGGTATAATTTTGCGATCTACCACATGCAACGCGGCGATGCTGCCGCAGCAGCAAGTCAATTATGTGAGGCTCTAAAAATTGAACCAAATTATGAAGAAGCCGCCACAAGGCTAAGTTCTTTATTAGCTAAATACCAATTGCCGGCAGACTGTAAATTGAATTCCTTTGGCCTGCGGGCGGCTTTGAATTTTTTCAACATCGACCATCAGGCAATTGCCGCGGCGGCCTTTTCTCAAGTGAGACAGCATACAATTATGGCCGATCTGCTCTTGCTCGGCAAAGAGAACGGCTATGATACAGCAGCACAAGAACTCTTAAGCTTTCAAGGATTACCGCTCCTCACCGACAGGCTTTTTCTTGCCGCCCTTCGCGCCGGTGTAAACCGCAACCAGTATTTGGAGTTTATGCTGACGCAAAGCCGTCGTCTGTTGCTGCTTGGCGGCAGTGAATTGAATATTGGCAGTTCAAAAATCTTCGACTTTGCCGCAGCACTGGCGCACCAATGCCACAATACCGAGTTTGTTTACCCGCTCAGCGATGACGAGCGTGAGGGCATTGAGGCCCTCGAGGCCCAGGAATTTTCGGTGCAGGCATTGATTTCCGGTGACAAGAAAAGCGCGGAAACCTGTATACTGCTCGGACTTTACAAGCCGATTGACACCCTGGTTGACTGGTCTGGTCATATGCAATCGCTTGCCGGGCTCAAACCACCTGCATTAAGCCAATTGGTTTGCGCGATCGTTCCGCAAGCACAGCGCGAAGCAGAAATTGCCGCATCTCTGCCAAGCTTAGGAGCCCTTGAAGATGATGTCTCCAGGCGGGTCGCTAATCAATATGAAGCCAATCCCTATCCGCGCTGGTTGAGTCTGCCCAAACCGCCAGAAAACACCCGGCAAACGCTGCTTGAGACCGTATTTGGCAATAAACACCCCGAAACATTCAACGGTGTGCACGACATTCTTGTTGCCGGAGCCGGGACCGGGCGGCAGGCGATTTACAGTTCAATGGTTCACGGACCAAAATCCCGAATTCTCGCCATTGATTTGAGCAAGCGCAGCCTGGCTTACGGGGCGCGGATGGCAGAGGAGTTTGGCTGTCACAACATCGAATTTATGCAGGCTGACATCTTGGACCTTGCCGGTCTTAACCGGCGGTTCGATGTCATTGAATGCTCAGGCGTGCTTCATCATATGAATGATCCGTTTTTAGGCTGGCGCAAGCTATTGGCGCACTTGAAACCGGCTGGCGTTATGCTGGTTGCACTCTACAGTGCCGTTTCGCGCAAAAATATCGCCGCATTGCGCAACTCACCTGATTATCCAGGGGCAGGGTGCAATGACGATGCCCTGCGCCGCTATCGGGCCGGATTGATGGCAAACAATGACCCTTTGGTGCAATCGGAAGATTTTTACACGTTGAGTGATTTTCGCGATCTGGTTTTGCATGAGCATGAACGTCAGTTGACTATTCCCGAAATCTCTGAGTTTCTCAATGAGGCCGGACTTGATTTTTGCGGATTTGTTTTACCTCCCGAACAAACGCAAGCATATGCCTCGGCTTTTCCTCAAGACCAATTGCCGGGGAGTTTGGAAAACTGGTGGCAATTTGAACAGGATAACCCGCATCTGTTTGATGCCATGTATCAGTTCTGGTGTCGCAAACCGGCCTGACAGCCGATGTGGTTGCAGCAGGCAGCTTACGCACCGGTTGTATTTGTTTAAGGATTGGGAAGTTTGGAGGCCACGCCCAGAATCGAACTGGGGTACACGGATTTGCAATCCGCTGCGTAACCGCTCCGCCACGTGGCCTTCGTGCCGTAGTTACAGTCACTTAGCTGAAACGTCAATATTATTGTGTGCAGAAATTTCAGGCCAACCCCATTATTGTGTGCAGAAACGTT
>JAJFHR010000379.1 GCA_021775515.1 Hyphomicrobiales bacterium
CGCGAAGACCAGATCAAGTTGTTTGGATTTGCCAATGGTGTTGAGCGCGACTGGTTCCGTCTTTTGCTGACGGTGCAGGGTGTCGGCACCAAGGTTGCACTGGCTGTTTTGTCAACGCTCACCGTCAATGAGCTGGCTAGCGCCATTGCGCTTCAGGATAAAGCTCAGGTGGCCCGCACACCAGGTGTTGGACCGAAGGTTGCCCAACGGCTTGTGAATGAGCTCAAAGATAAATCCCCGGCGATTTCAGCAGCGGTTATTGAAGAGTTTGGTGCAGGACAGGTGAGTGTGCCCTCGGCTCAGGCCGATGCTGTTTCGGCCTTGGTCAATCTGGGATATTCGCAAAGTCAAGCCGGTTTGGCCGTGGCCTCAGCATCTCGCGGAGCGGGTGAAAATGCCCAGGCGGGTGACCTTATCCGCCTCGGCCTCAAGGAGCTGGCGCAATGAATGACCGCCTGGTTGATGCCATATCTGCCGAAGGCGACGGCTCGGAAGGTTCTCTGCGGCCGCTGGTGCTCAACGATTTTATCGGTCAAGAGCAGGTCAGGGCCAATTTGCGGGTTTTTATTTCTGCGGCCGGAGCGCGGGCCGAAGCGATGGATCATGTGTTATTTGCCGGACCGCCCGGTCTTGGCAAAACAACATTGGCGCAAATTGTCGCGCGTGAGTTAGGGGTAAATTTCAAGGCGACATCCGGCCCGGTGATCGCCAAAGCCGGTGACCTTGCCGCAATACTGACAAATCTTGAAGACCGTGATGTGTTGTTCATTGATGAAATTCATCGGCTTAACCCAGCGGTAGAGGAAATCCTCTACCCGGCCATGGAGGATTTTCAACTCGACCTGATTATTGGGGAAGGACCTTCGGCGCGCTCGGTGCGTATTGATCTGGCCAAATTTACCTTGGTGGGGGCGACTACCCGTTCCGGGCTTTTGACGACACCGTTGCGTGACCGGTTTGGAATACCGGTGCGGCTGGATTTTTATAATGAAAAAGAACTGGTCGAGATTGTTCAGCGTGGTGCCCGAGTTTTAAATATCGGATTGAGCCAGGATGGGGCCTTGGAAATTGCCCGGCGATCACGCGGCACGCCGCGGGTTGCAGGCAGGTTGTTGCGCCGGGTCCGCGATTTTGCTTCGGTAGCAGGCGCTGAAATGATTGATGCCAATTTGGCAGATACGGCGTTGGGAAAGCTGGAGGTGGACAGCCGTGGCCTGGACGCGCTTGATCACCGTTACCTCAGCTGTATTGCTGTAAATTTTGGCGGTGGTCCGGTCGGTATTGAAACGATTGCAGCGTCGCTGAGCGAACCGCGTGATGCCATTGAAGAAATTATCGAACCCTATCTAATCCAACAGGGATTTGTGAACCGGACGACGCGGGGTCGGGTATTAATGCCGCTGGCCTTTCAACATCTCGGATTAGGAACGCCGGAAAGCATCAGTCAAAATCAGACTTCCCTATTTGGTGATAACGGACAGGGATAGACTGATGGCAGATGTTGAAGCTTGGCCCGATATTGCCGGGCGTATAGAAGATAAAACCCATATATTGCCGGTCCGGGTTTATTATGAGGATACTGACTTTTCAGGGGTGGTTTATCACGCCAGCTATCTGCGGTTTTGCGAGCGCGGCCGGTCAGACTTTATGCGCCTGATTGGTGTGCATCATGCACAGATGTTTGATGCTCAAAATGAGGATCCGACAACACGGGCATTTGCAGTGCGTCATATGGAAATCGACTTTCTGGGCGCAGCAAAAATTGATGATGTTGTCCTGGTTCAAACAACTGTGCTGGCGATGACGGGTGTGCGTTTGAAACTCGAGCAGAATATTTCCTGTCAGGATAAACTGCTGCTGAAAGCCGCTGTGACTGTGGTCGTGTTGGATGAAAATGGCAAGCCAAGGCGCTTTCCTAACACTTTACTAACCAATCTTGAGGCTTACATGTCCTGAGGCATGAACACATGCCATTTTGGTCCGGTTTATGAGTTCCTGACCTAGTTTCGTCACATTTACCCGGCTTTTGTGTGCCTGTGACGGTGTTAATACGGGTACATGAGAGTAGTAATTTCAAACGGTTTGTAGCGTATTTCGAGTTTTTACCGGTATTAATCTAATTCCACTCCCAAGTACGGGTGGAACCGCTCAATTTTACGAGGCTTGTTTATGAATCCAGCAGATCTGGCCGCCGGCACTCAAGGTTTGTCTACCGGTAATTTTTCGTTCATCGCCCTATTTTTGCAGGCCCATATCGTTGTCAAGCTGGTCATGATCGGATTGGTACTGTCATCGGTATGGAGTTGGGCGATAATTTTTGAAAAAGCCTTCCTCCTGCGCTCCATCCGCCGGGCAACGGATAAGTTTGAGCAGGTATTTTGGTCGGGCCAATCGCTGGAAGAGCTTTATGCCACGTTAAGTGCCTCGGCAAACGCGTCGACCGCAGCACTCTTTGTTGCCGCGATGCGTGAATGGAAACGCAGCCAGGAGGGCCGTTCAAGCAGCACCATCGGTGGTTTGCAGATGCGGCTGGAAAAAGTTATGGATGTGACCATGCAAAAGGAAATGGCCCAGCTTGAACGCCGATTGCTGTTTTTGGCAACAGTAGGTTCGACGGCACCATTTGTCGGATTGTTTGGCACGGTCTGGGGGATCATGAATTCGTTCCAGGCGATTGCTGTTTCCAAAAACACCAATCTGGCGGTTGTTGCACCGGGTATCGCCGAGGCGTTATTTGCAACCGCACTTGGTCTGCTGGCGGCTGTTCCCGCGGTTATCGCCTACAATAAACTGAGCGGAGATGCTGCTCAAATCGGTGATCGTATGGAGGGCTTTGCCCATGAATTTTCAGCGATTATTTCGCGCCAGCTTGATGCACGGGGCTAGTCCATGGGAATGAGTTCTTCAGGTGGCAGCTTTTCGCGGCGCAAAGCGCGCAGGCGCCACCAGCCGATGGCGGAAATAAACGTAACGCCGTTTGTCGATGTTATGCTTGTTTTGCTGATCGTCTTTATGGTTGCAGCGCCTTTGTTGACGGTGGGCGTGCCGATTGAGTTGCCGAAAACTGAAGCCAAAGCGTTGCAGGGTGACAAAGAACCCTTGACGATTACGGTAAATACCGAGGGCAAGGTTTTTTTGCAGGAGACCGAGATTGCCGTTGAGGAGATTGTTCCCAAACTTCGGGCAATCGCCCAGGGAGGTTACAGCGAACGTATTTATGTGCGTGGTGATGCCAAGGTAAATTATGGTACGGTTATGCGGGTTATGGGCACTATTAGCGCTGCGGGGTTTAAGAGTATCGGGCTTGTTACCGAGGTGGAAAATAAAGGTTCGTAACGGCTGACATGCGCACCAGTTTGACCATATCATTTGCGATGCATTCCGCGATTGTGGTCGCGGCATTTGTCGGACTGCCAGCGGCGAAAGAATTCAAGGTGGCTAAAACACAGTCAATTGACGTGGACATTGTTAAGGTGTCGGAGCTCAATAAACTGCAGGCCAAATCAGAAGATAAAAAAGAGCCTGAAAAGCCCGAACCTAAACTAAAACCGGAAAAAAAGCCCGAGCCCGAGTTGAAGCCGGAAAAGAAAAAGAAGGAAGCAAAAATAGCGCCGCCTCCACCGCCGCCGCCGCCACCGGCTCCAAAACCGCCTGAGCCTGCGGTTAAGACACCACCACCTCCTAAACTTGAGAAGGTGGAAATTAAACCTGAGGCCAAACCTGAACCCAAGCTAGAAGCAGAGAAGAAAAAAGTTAAACCGGAGTTGGCACGAAAACCGGTGCCAATTCCGCGCCGCCGCCCGAAAATCGCCCAAATTAAGCCTAAAAAAGATAGGAAGTTTAATCCCAACAAGATTGCCGCACTGCTGAACAAACTGCCGGAGGATGATAAATCGGGTGCATCCAAGCCCCAAAAAACTAAAAAAAAGTCGACAGCGAGAAAAACTAAATCGAAGTTTTCCGGCAAGGATGCAACTATTTCCGCCGATGAAAAGGAATTTTTGAGGCGACAAATCGGTAATTGCTGGAATACACCGGTCGGGGTGAAGAATGCGGAAAATCTTGTTGTGAAAATTAAGATACGTCTAAAGCGTGATGGTACGCTGGAACGGCCACCGGAAATTTTGAGCCCGTTATCATCGGCGACATATAGGGTGGCGGCAGATAGTGCTGTTCGAGCCATCAGGCGCTGCGGGCCTTATCAATTGCCGGCTAAAAAATTCAATGTATGGCGGGAAATAGTTTTAAATTTCGATCCACGGGAAATGTTCGGCGGATAGTCGTGGCGGGATATTAGAAGACGTTGAAAAAGAAAGGTTAACTGGAAATGCTAATGAGGTCACGGCAGGGGCGACATTTAATAACTATTTTTGCCACTGTCATGCTGCTTGTTGTTTCTGTGCCACGTGCAGCTTTTGCGGCGATTGAAATTGATATTACGCAGGGCAATATTGAGCCTCTGCCGGTTGCTATCTACGATTTTATAGGCAAAACCGACAAAGAACAGGAATTCGGGCGGAATGTTACCCAGGTGATTGTTGCCGATCTTGAACGGTCAGGTCTTTTCAGGCCGCTTGAAAAAGCTTCCTTCATTGAAAAAATAACCCGTTTTAACCAGGCGCCGCGGTTCGGTGACTGGCGCATCCTAAATGCACAGGCGCTCATCACCGGTCAAGTGACCGTGCAAAAGGATGGGCGGTTGAAAGCGGAATTCAGGTTATGGGATGTGTTGGCGCAAAAACAGGTGGCAGGAGTGCAGTTTTTCTCCGATCCGGAAAACTGGCGCCGGGTTGCCCATCAGATATCGGATACGGTTTACGAGCGGCTGACCGGAGAAAAGGGCTATTTTGACAGCCGGGTCGTATTCGTTGAGGAAACTGGGCCAAAGGACAAAAGAGTTAAGCGTCTTGTAATTATGGATCAGGATGGTTTTAACATTCGCAATCTTACCCCCGGTGATTCCCTGGTATTAACGCCGCGTTTTAATCCCAAGGCACCGGAGATTACCTACATGTCCTATGCTGGCGGTGAGCCGCGGGTTTATTTGCTCAACATTGAAACCCGGCAACGTGAACTGGTCGGCCAGTTTCCCGGGATGACATTTGCGCCGCGTTTTTCCCCCGATGGACAAAAGATTATCATGAGTCTGCAAAATGGCGTTAACGCCAACCTTTATGCGATGGACCTAAGGAGCCGGACCACAACAAGGTTGACAAATACGGCAGCGATTGATACCGCACCTTCGTTTTCGCCTGATGGACAAAAAATCACCTTTGAGTCGGACCGGGGCGGTTCGCAGCAAATTTATGTGATGAACGTTGACGGCTCTGACCAACGGCGGATCAGTTTTGGCAAAGGGCGCTATTCTACGCCGGTGTGGTCACCGCGCGGTGACTGGATTGCCTTTACCAAACTGGCACAGGGGCGTTTTGTTATTGGTGTCATGCGTACCGACGGTTCAGGCGAACGTGTGTTAAGTGACGGCTATCACAATGAGGGACCAACCTGGTCTCCAAATGGCCGTGTTGTAATGTTTTTCAGAGAGCAACGCGGTGAAAATGGTGGCCCGGCGCTGTGGTCGGTAGATTTAACTGGACGAAATGAGCGAAAAGTTGATACCCCTAACTTCGCTTCAGATCCGGCTTGGTCGCCGTTGAATAAATAACTGTGAACTTACTGGTGATTAATGTAATTGTAGGGTAAAGAGGCCACAAATTTCTGATATCTGTTCTTTGTATAGATTGAGTATTTTTCTGGGGTTGGGGGACAACCGGACGCTGTAAGGCGGCTATTTTTTATTTTTCGGTGTTCCGTTAGCGGGTGCCACAAAAGGAGTTTGTTAATGATGAGAGCCATTTTGCGGAGTAAATCCCGTTTTCCCGGGCTTTCCCAGATATTGGCCGCTGTGTTGATGTTAGGCTTGGCTGCTTGTGCTGGGACGACGACGAGAACTGCACAGGGAACCGCGCATAGTAATGCCAAGCCCGGCACCAAGGAAGACTTTTCAGTGAATGTTGGAGACCGAATTTTCTTTCCAACCGATGTGACATCTTTGACCGATACGGGCAAAGATACGCTGCGTCGCCAGGCTGTTTGGCTTAAGACTTATCCGAATGTAAAAATAGTTGTTGAGGGACACGCCGATGAGCGCGGCACCCGGGAATATAACATCGGATTGAGTGCACGGCGTTCCGCCAATGCCAAAGCGTTTCTGGTGAGCCAGGGTATTAGTACGGCACGGATTAAAACCATTTCATACGGCAAAGAAAGACCGGTTGCTGTTTGTGATGACGAAACCTGTTGGTCTCAAAATCGCCGGTCGGTAACGCTGGTGACCGGTGCTGTAAGCTCATAGTTCAGGATTTTTCCTGAATATTTTTATAAAGAACCGGTGGTGCTGCTTTGTCGCGCCACCGGTTCTTGACTATTCGTTGCAGGCGAATGGACGCAGCATAATTCTCGACTTATTTCTGTCGAGATTGTGGGTAAGTCTTACTTTTTCCGGTGTGGATGGCGAAGTTGAGCAGGTTTAAGCAGAGAAGTTGAATTAGGACATTCACCAAAATATTGATGTTGGGATGATGACGACGCGAAAAATTTACCTAACGGCTGGCGCTTCAACAGTTGCCACTGTTATCATGGCCTTAGCTTTTTTTACGACGCTGAGAAATAATGTTAACGCACAATCAGCCGTTGACCCTTACGTGCTTAACGACCGTCTCAACAGGCTGGAAGAGCAAATATTCGAACTCCGGCAGAATAGTGGAGACAACCGGGCGGTTCGTCTGCAGCCTAAAAGATTTGAAGGCGATCCGGCATCTGCGGCCGGTTTGTCTTTACGCATATCTGACATAGAAGAACAGATGAGGGCGCTCAACGGTAAAGTTGAGGAGATGTCTTTTCAGATGCGTCAGTTGACGGAAAAATTCACCCGGTTTTCCGAAGACGTCGAATTCAGGTTTCAGGATATCAAAACCTCGCGGCCTGCAACGCGCAAAAGACGTTCTGGAAATATATCGAAGCGGGATTTAAAACCTAAAATACTCGGAACCATTCCCGCTGGCTCAAAGGCCGCCAAGACAACCAAACTGGCTTCCGCGCAACCTTCGACGGGCAACCCCAGAACTGATTATGATCGGGCGTTTGGTCTTATTAAAAAACGTCAATATGCTGGCGCCGAAGCTGAATTTTCTGCATTTCTCGCCCGCTATCCGAAAAATGCTTTGGGCGGAAATGCCCAGTATTGGTTGGGTGAAACCTTTTTTGCCCGCAAGCAGTTTAAGAAGGCCGCAGATGCATTTTTACGCGGTTATACCCGCTATCGCACTAGCGCCAAAGCACCTGAAAGTCTGTTGAAACTTGGCATTACCCTGGCCCGCCTCGGGCAAAAAGACGCTGCATGTTCGGCTTTTGACGAAATGCGCGTTGAATTTCCCCGAGCACCGCGCAATACGCGCGATCGGGCCCAAAACGAGCGTCGTCGTGTTGGATGTTGACCATTGTGAATTTTTGTCCTTCAGGGATGTTGAAATTAAAGAGCTTTTTGCTCCCTTAAGGCCAGTTAACTCGTTTGCCGTTGGGGTATCCGGCGGCCCCGACAGCATGGCTTTATTATTGCTGTTGATGCGCTGGCGGGCGCTGATTGGCCAGTCCGCACCAAAATTAAATGTGTTGAGTGTTGATCATGGTTTGCGCGCCGGAGCCAAAAGCGAAATAAAGCTGGTGGCTGATGTTTGTCAACAATACGGTCTGCGGCATCAAGTGCTCGTCTGGCAGGGAGAAAAACCCGATGGCAATATTCAAGCCAGGGCGCGAAATGCCCGATATGGTTTGATGTGTGACTGGTGTGATGAACATCATGTAAGCCACTTGGTTGTTGCCCATACACGTGATGACCAGGCGGAGACGGTTTTATTACGTTTGGCGCGTGGAAGCGGTGTTGATGGATTGTCGGCGATGGCATTGATGCGGCTTTGGAATACCACGTCAATTTTTCGCCCACTGCTCAATATAACGCGCGCCAAATTAATGCGCCTTGTGGAAGAAACAAAATTTCCATTCGCAACTGATCCCAGCAACTCTGATTTGAGATTTGACCGGGTGCGCGTTCGTCGGGCATTGGAAGTTCTCACACCTTTGGGAATTACGGCGGAAGGGCTGGCAGATACCGCGCGGCGGATGGCGGGTGCGCGAGAAGCATTGGAGACGATGACCCGGGAGGCGCTTTTGCAGGCGGTTGAAATTTTCGATGCTGGTTATTGCGTCTTATCTCCTGAGCGTTTGGATCGATTTCCGCTAGAAATCAAAAGGCGCGTGTTTGGTCGCCTCATTCGTGCAGTTGCCGGCCAATCATATGCACCACAACAAGCTTCTTTGGACCGGCTTTCAGACTGGGTTTATGGTACTGGTAAATCGAGCCGTACCCTGGGGGGATGCCAGTTGGTGCGCCGCCAGGGGGAAATCTGGGTGATGCGGGAGACGGGTCGTCATTGCCTGCCGGAACTTTTAATAAAACCGGGCCTGTGTGCAGTGTGGGATAACAGGTTCACCGTAACTGTGGGAAGAAGCGTCAAATATCCTCTGCTGGTTAAAGCGCTGGGGAGTAAAAATTTTTCGAAACTAAGGTCTGCGGCGGATGCTGAAAGGCGTTATCCCGCAGTGCTGGGCGCCGGGCTGCCATCGTTTTGGTTAGACCATCAGCTTATTGCGGTGCCTCACTTAAAGTTTCAAACTGGAGATGGCATGTATCAAGTTGGAGCAAATTTTGCCAATTCGGCTTTACTGACAGCTGAATGAGCGACATAAACCAAAGGTTTTTGGTCAGATATTTACGAGTTTGTATAAGTTTTCTGGGAAATTTGGGCCGTTAAGTGTCAATTGGCCTATTTCTTGTAAGTCTTGAGCTTGGCAAATGCGCCGTCTGTACCTATCTTTGAGTGAATTGGTGTCAGTGTGTTATTGTGATGAATGTGGCGGGTTGACGCGATTTGTGGACTGACTTATCGCCTTTTTCCATCCCGAAAGGATGTTCTACGTGAATAATTTTAGAAATTTTGCATTGTGGGTGATTATCGCCCTTTTGCTGGTGGCATTGTTTAATTTATTTCAATCGCCCGGTCAAAGGACGGCTTCCAACGAAATCAGCTTCTCCCAACTCCTGGCTGAGGTCGATAATAAGAACGTAACCAATGTTACGATTTCGGGAGAATCCATTACCGGCACCTTCAAGAATAACCGCAGTTTTAAAACCTTTGCTCCCAACGATCCAACGCTGGTTGAGCGATTGAATAAGAACGGCGTGACAATCAACGTAAAACCACTGGATTCCGGATCACCATCGCTGTTGGATGTATTTGTGTCCTGGTTCCCGATGCTGCTGTTGATCGGGGTATGGATTTTCTTCATGCGGCAAATGCAAGGCGGCGGTGGAAAAGCCATGGGATTTGGCAAGTCAAAAGCGAAATTGTTGACCGAGCGTCATGGCCGGGTGACTTTCGAGGATGTCGCCGGTGTCGACGAAGCCAAGGAAGACCTGCAGGAGATTGTGGAGTTCCTGCGTGATCCTCATAAATTCCAGCGCCTTGGTGGCCATATACCCAAAGGAGCCCTTCTGGTCGGACCTCCCGGTACAGGTAAAACGCTGCTGGCACGCGCGATTGCTGGTGAAGCCAATGTGCCGTT
>JAJFHR010000380.1 GCA_021775515.1 Hyphomicrobiales bacterium
GAGGGTAACGGGGCTTGCAGGTTTTCCGGCTCTTATCAATGCAGCGGCAGCTTCGTAAAGCCGGGCGTGCAGGGGATCAAAAAAATGATCGGGTTCGAGAAACTGGGAAACCCGGTCGCAAGATTCATTATTGACCAATATCGCGCCGAGCAGAGCTTGTTCCGCCTCAATATTATGGGGGGCGGAGCGGTATTCTAGTTCGGCGTCCTCAGCGGTATCGTGATCAAAAGATGTTGCGAGCGAAGACATGTTTTCCATGAGCCGACATTACCTCAATTGGTGATCCAGTTGAAAATTTTTTGCGACAAAATTAAACTTTGTCGAGATACCCCCACAAACTACATTTTGTGCACAGACTTCAATCGGCCGGGCAAAAAACCTGCTTGCAATTTATCTCGGAACGGAGATGAAGGTGATCCGATTTCCAAAAATGCTCAAAACCCGAACAATTTCACGATGGCCTGACAGAGGGCAGGCAGATTAAGGCTTTCAAGCCTCCTGTTTGGTCAGTAATGCCTCAGCTTGAGCCATATAATCGCGTGTTACCGGTGTTGCATCAACGTTTTTTGTCAATTGCAGCTGAAACACCATATGTTTGCCATATCGGAAGGAAAATTCACTGATAATCAGATAAAATTCCCACATTCGGCAAAACCGCTCGTCAAGTAGACCAGCTATTTTAGTGCGGTTTTCCTGTAGTCTTTTTTCCCATTCGACCAGCGTATCGGCATAGTGCAAACGCAGAATTTCCATATCCGTTATCCACAATCCGGCCTGTTCAACTGCGGTACAGGTCTCAGACAGGGCGGGGGTGTGACCTCCGGGGAAAATATACTTTCTAATCCAGGGGTTGGTTAATCCTGGCCCACCCTTGCGGCCGATGGAATGGACCAGAGCGACACCGTCGTCGGCTAAAAGACTGTCGATCTTGGTAAAATACTCCCGGTGATAGGCCATGCCGACATGCTCAAACATTCCGATCGAGACGATGCGGTCAAAAGGCCCGGTTACATCGCGGTAGTCCATCAGCTCAAAACGCACTTTATCCTGCAATCCACGTTGTTTGGCGCGCTCGGTGGCAAGAGATTGTTGCTCTTTGGAGAGCGTGACCCCAAGCACCTCCACTTGAGCGTGTTCAGCCAGATACATGGCCATGCCGCCCCAGCCAGAGCCGATATCGAGCACTTTTTGTCCCGGTTTAAGGGCAAGTTTGGAGGCTATATGGCGGATTTTATTTTGCTGAGCTGTTTCAAGACTATCCTCAGGTGAGGAAAAATAAGCACATGAGTAATGAAGGTCATCATCGAGAAAGAGACGATAGAGATCGTTCGAGAGATCGTAGTGATGGGCAACGTTTTCTTGTGCGCGAATGATCGAATTACGTTGATGAAAACGACGTAAACGTTTGTAAATTCTGCGAATTGTCTTTTGCAGGGGCTGGCTGCGCAGGTTGGTCCGGTTTAAGGCAAAAATCATCAGGAAATCGCGTATGCTGCCTTCCTCAATGATCATTGTGCCATCCACGTAGGCTTCCCCGGCGCGCAATTCGGGGTTGAGGGCTAGACGGCGGGCGAGGTTTTTATCGGTAAACCGCAGGGTTACTTCCGGCCCGGCGGCACCTTCGTATTCATAGCGCTTGTTATCCGCGTCGATTATTCGGATTGCACCGGTCTGGACAAATTTCTCCAGCATGGCGTTTAAAAGTCGCATGGCGCCGTCTTTCTTTTTCGATTAGCCGTTGCACCAGCTTAAAAAATTTAAGCTTCGTTCTTTTCTTCGTCTTCATTCCCGGAATCTGCGGATGGCTGGTCATCGGCGTCCGGATTTGAAACAGATCCTGCTGTTTCGTCTGCCGCCTGGTCCTCGCTCTCGGCCAGTTGTTCAGACGCTTCCTTAGCCAGTTCCTCATCTTCGAAAATTTCTTCTGCCGCCAGAGTTTCTTCTTCTTCAGAAAGTTGCTCGTCTGTGACATCCTCACCACGCGCTTGCCGCTCGGCTTCTTCTTGGGTTCTGGCAACATTGACGCTGACGCCGATGCTTACTTCAGGATGAAGAACCACGCGGACATCGTGAATGCCCAGCATCTTGATCGGACGCTCCAGAATGACCTGATTGCGGTTAATGCTGGCGCCGCCTTCAGTCATGAGATCTGAAATGTCGCGAGTTGTCACTGATCCATAAAGCTGTCCGCCCTCACCAGCCTGACGGATGATGGTGTATTTATTGCCATCAATTTTTTCAGCAACCGATTGAGCATCTTTTTGGCGTTCGAGGTCGTGGGCTTCCAGTTGTATGCGTTGTTCTTCAAAACGGGCGCGATTGGCTTTGTTGGCTCTGAGAGCCTTGCCCTGAGGCAGTAGATAGTTACGCGCAAATCCGTCTTTTACCGAGACGACTTCACCCATTTGACCGAGCCTTTCGATACGTTCCAAAAGTATGATTTCCATTTTATTCTCCTTTAATTTCTCGAATTTATTCAAAAATTGATGCTGACATCAGCTGTTTTCAGATAGCTATTAGTAATTGCCGGGTGAGGGCGGAGCGCCGGGATCACCGGGGCGGGTGGGGGCGGCATATCGATGCCGGAGACCAAAAATCGTCTCCGCAACCCCGACCAGACTGAGGGCGAGATAAGCAAATGAGAACAAGATGATAATTGCGAGATAGACCATAGCCAAAATCGGGAAACGCACGCCCGAGTTGGGAATAATTGCATGTAATACTATCAACCCTAAAATCATGAACGGCAGGGACAGTGCCATAGTCCCGGCAAGGGCAATCTTGCCGACAACTCCCGGGATAAATGCCAAAATAAGACCACCGCCGAGGATCAGCGGCGTAATTGCCGGATAATACAACGTGGTCAGGTCAAAGGTCGGCCTTAGCGCGCGGCCGGATGCATCAAGAATTTTGGAGGCTAACCAGAGGTTGGCAATTGCTGTTACAAATGAATAACCAGCCATTACGGCTGGGAGCACGGCAATGAAAATTCTGATTGTTTGCTGCATCGTGATTTCGCCGCCAAATCTGTCGCTAAGATCGGGGTTCTGCCTGAAAAGCTCTCTAAGCAGGGATTCGAGTGCAGTTTTTAGTTCCGGTGTGGACGGCATGATGAATAGTATGAAGATTGCCGTGAGCAGCGTGGTTAACCCGCTTGTCCACAAAACCAGATAGCCGAGTGGATACCAGTTGCGCTGACTAGTTTGTCCATCGCCCTGAGAAGATACATCGGCGCCAGCGTCTGTGGCGCCAGCGTCTGCGGGCTGCGATAACAAGGCATAATGAGACAATATGGTGGGAATGATCCCGATACTGGCCAGAAACAGGATGCCGCCGAGAGGACCTGCGACAAGGATGCAGACAACAGCCCCGGCTACAGCACCCGTAGCCGCTGCAACAGCGCCCCATCCCAAACCAGCGATAAAAAGCGGCAGCGGAGCGAGAAAATAAAGCAGCAGAGACAAAGAACTGCCCACCGTTCCCGAAATATAGAGAACGCTTGCCGCAATGCCGGCAATTACGCCGGCTAACAGGTATGTGTACATTTTATCAGCTGTCCCGCTAATTCAGCGGTTAGAGACCGGATCGCCGGTCCCAACCATGTCAGTTTCGAAACCTATCGGATCTTTTATTGAACCAGATAGGGGAGGAGCCCAAGGAAGCGGGCGCGCTTGATGGCGCGTGCCAGCTCACGTTGTTTTTTGGCAGATACGGCAGTAATCCTGCTTGGTACGATTTTTCCACGCTCGGAAATGAACCGCTGCAACAGACGGGTATCTTTATAGTCAATTTTGGGAGAATTATCTCCAGAAAACGGGCATGTTTTGCGGCGACGGAAAAAAGGTCGGCGCTCTGGTCCACCTGGGCTAGCCATTATTCAGCCTCCTCAATTTTCTTGTTGTCTTTGGATGGTTGGTCATCCTTGTCGCCACTATCAGCAGTTGTTGGTTTATTATCTGAAGGGGCCGGGCGATCCGAGCCAAAACTGCGATTGTCGCGGCGTGGCGGACGGCGGTCATCATCGCGCCCCCCGCGTGATTGCATCATCGTCGAGGGACCTTCTTCAAGCTCATCCATCTTCAGGGTCAAAAACCGGATAACATCATCGTTTAAATTCATCTGGCGTTCCATCTCGGCAACTGCAGGATGGGGAGCTTCGATATTAAACAGAGAAAAATGCGCTTTGCGATTTTTCTTAATGCGGTAGGTCAGCGTCTTCAGGCCCCAATACTCACTTTTGGATATCTTGCCGCCGCCTTCTTCGATAATAGATTTAAATGCCTCGGTCAGCGTTTCTACCTGTTGAGAAGAAACATCCTGACGGGACAAAAACACATGCTCATACAAGGGCATTGTCTTCAAGCCTTTCCTAGTTCAAATTCATGCTCCAGCGCAAAGCCACTTTCGAGCCCGGACCGGGTAACCCGGA
>JAJFHR010000039.1 GCA_021775515.1 Hyphomicrobiales bacterium
CCTTGGCAGCCACCAGGAGCGTTTCACCACTGGTATCCTGGAGAATTTTTTCGGCCGTGCGGCGATCTATAATGGCATCGTGGGCAAGCAGGTCTATCGCACAATCCAGGTCGCGACTGACCAGCAGTTTGGATATTGCCCTAAGCTGTTCATCACTTTCTGCCGACGGGCGCTGTCGATTTTGGATTTCCTGCCAACCGCTGTCCTCACCCAGAAAGCCTCTTAAGGTGCGCTGATCGCACAGATAGTTCAATAAAATGTATTCCCGGACCTGACCGGGTACGCACCAGAAAAGCTCCAGTGCCATCGAAGCCGATATTTCCGGCCTGACCAAAAGCGCACTTTGCAGGGATTGATCGTCCTTCGCTTTGGAAATCAATACTTCAAGCGTTTTTGCGGAAATTTGTGCACCGTGGTTTTTGAGAGTGGACAGGATAACTTTATTTTCTCCATGACACACTAAAATGCCAGTCACAATCGATGAAAGTTTTTTTCGCAAAGCAATGGCATATTGTTCGCGCTGAGTCCCGTTCCTGGCAATGTCGGCAACATCAGCATCGCTTAATTCGGCAAACCTTAAAAGCAATTCGGAAATTTCAGGCTTGCCGCAACGCGCAAGTTTAAGCGTTAATCTCGGCGCAGTTTCCGTAGAACTGGCCAGGCGCTTAGCCAGACGCAACAATACATGATCGGGGAGGCCGTCGAAATCGCGCAAAATCAGAGATTCCGCAAACATCCGCTCATTTGGCAACACATGGGAGGGAGGCAAAAACAGAAAGTCAATCAGGCGTTTGAGCGAGCGATGTTCAAGCATCGGCGACGCAACAGACGCGGTGGTCTCCTCTGATTCAAATACAATACTATCGTCCATGTATCTGTCTATGATTGGATTTAATCCGACCACACTCAATTTAACTTTCCAATAAAACCAATTACAACCTGAGTTATACATCAATCAGTAAAACACTGAATAAATTTTTACATTACAATTCTATTATTATTCGATTTTTACTTAAGTAAAATTATGTATAAACTTTTTATTTATTCAAATAAAGTTTTGTTCTCATTTTAATTAATTACAGTCCAAAACCGCTTTTGATCTTGGTTCATCGCACCTATAAATGGCTTCAACTCAATCCCACAAAAATGTCGTTTTGTGTTTTTGGGAACAACGGTAAACTAACGCCTGGTTTGAATGAATTGGCAAAGGGAATGCGGTTATGACTGCTGAGACAGAAAAAGCACACACCAAGATAACAAAGACCGATGATGAATGGCGTCAGCAACTATCCGCCGAGCAGTTTAATGTCACCCGTTGTGCGGGGACGGAAAGACCGTTTACCGGGCCAAATTGGGACGAAAAAGGTTTAGGAACTTACAATTGCATATGTTGCGGCAAACCTCTGTTCAGGTCCGAAACAAAATATGACTCCGGTACTGGCTGGCCAAGTTTTTATGCACCGGTTGATAAAGATGCGGTCGAAGAACATGAGGATAGAAAATTGTTCACGCGCCGCACCGAAATCAGGTGTTCATCGTGCGCGGCTCATCTCGGCCATGTGTTTACCGACGGCCCTGAGCCAACCGGATTAAGATATTGTATGAATGGTCACGCCTTGCAACTGACACGGGACGAATAAAGTAAAACCTCATGAATGATAACCAATCTGAAAATGTTGCAATTTCGGCCCCGGTTGCCGCCAAAATTGTGTCGACGTCAACTCACCATAACATCACCCGCGAAGATTGCTATGCTTGGTTAAGAGCTGATAACTGGCAGGAGGTGATGCGGGATCCCAACGTTCTTTCCACCGAAATAAAGGCCTATCTGGAGGCTGAAAATTCCTATACGGCGCAAATGATGGCGGATACCGTCGAATTGCAGGAAACCCTGTTTGAAGAAATGAAAGGCAGAATAAAGCAGGATGATTCCAGCGTTCCTTCGCCCGATGGAACCTATGCCTATTATGTCAGCTATATTGAGGGCGCACAGCACCCGCGATACTGTCGGCAACTACGCAACGGTGGTGAAGATAACATTCTTGTCGATGGTGATGTTCTGGCCAGCAAAAGCAGTTATTTTCAGCTAGGCGGTATTGCTCACAGCCCCGATCACGACCTCATCGCCTATTCGACGGATACCAAGGGAGCTGAATTTTATAAAATTTATTTCAGCAAAGCCGATACTGGCGAATTGCTGGAAGATGTGATCGAAGATACCACCGGCGGGATTGTCTGGGCGCAAGACAATAAAACGGCATTTTACACCCGTGTTGACGAAAACCACCGGCCATCGCGCGTCTTTCGTCACCTTATCGGTACGTCCGCTTCTTCAGATGTTTTGGTTTATGAAGAAAGCGATCCGGGGTTTTTTGTCGGCGTGGGAAAAACCTTAAGTGGCCGATATATTATGATTTCCGCCCATGATCATGAAACCAGTGAAATTCATCTTATTGATGCACATGCTCCGGAAAATAATCCCAAGCTTGTCGAAGCACGTGTTGCGGGCATTGAATATGACATCAGCGACCAGGACGACCGCTTCATTATTTTGACCAATGCGGATGGTGCTGAAGATTTCAAACTAATGACGGCACCGCTTTCTTCGCCCGCCAAAGGCAATTGGCAGGAGCTCGCCCCTCACAAGGCGGGGCGGCTAATTTTGTCATTTACCTGTTTCAAAGATTATTTTGTCCGCTTGGAACGCGAAAATGGCTTGCCGAAAATCGTGATTTCAAAAGGTCTGGAAGCAGAAGAGCATGCCATAAGCTTTGATGAGGAAGCCTATCAGTTGGGAATGGCGACGGGTTATGAATACGACACAAACGCGTTGCGTTTTACTTACAGCTCAATGACAACACCCGCTCAGGTTTTCGACTATGATATGGAAAGCCGCGAGCGGGTATTGCGCAAAACTCAGGAAGTTCCCAGCGGTCACAATCGAGAAGATTATGTAACCAGACGTATTTTTGCCAAAGCGCCCGATGGCGAAAAAGTTCCGGTGACATTATTATACCGAAAATCAACCGTTTTGGATGGTTCAGCTCCTCTACTCCTTTATGGTTATGGTGCATATGGCCATGCCATGCCTGCCGGATTTTCAACCGCTCGGCTCAGCCTGGTAGACCGTGGTTTCATCTTTGCCATTGCTCATATCCGCGGCGGAAAGGACAAGGGGTTTCGTTGGTATCGATTGGGCCGCCGCGAACATAAGATCAATACATTTACGGATTTCATTGCGGCGGGTGAACATCTTATAGAAGAAAAATTTACAAGCACCGGCCGGATAATTGCCCATGGCGGCAGTGCCGGAGGACTGCTGGTTGGCGCCGTTGCCAATATGGCACCTGAGCAATATGGCGGGATTATTGCCGAAGTCCCCTTCGTTGATGCGCTTTCGACAATTTTGGACGATACCTTACCGCTGACACCGCCAGAGTGGCCGGAATGGGGCAATCCCATTACCGATAAAAAGGCTTATCAGCAGATTAGCGCCTATTCACCTTATGATAATGTCGCGCCTAAAAATTATCCACCTCTGCTGGCCACTGGCGGCCTGGCAGATCCCAGGGTTACCTATTGGGAGCCGGCAAAATGGGTTGCTAAACTGCGCGCGCTAAAAACTGACAAAAATATCTTGCTGCTCAAAACCAATATGGATGCCGGGCACGGTGGTGCTTCAGGCCGATTTGAACATTTAAAAGATATTGCTTTTTCCTACGCGTTCGCTTTGAAAGTAATTGGCGATTGACCTTCTTTGGCCTGTTGGAACGTGGTCCCTATGTGCCAAACAGGTTGCCACAACCCTGCGGTCGCGGTAAATCATAGCTATGCAAATTGAGAACCCGTTCTCACTTATTGCCATTGCCAGGAGAATTAGAAATGTCGCAGGCTGCAGTTCAAACCGATTCGTCAAAAAAAATTGATGCTCAGTTCGATTGGACCGACCCGTTATTGCTGGAAAGTCAACTGACTGAAGAAGAACGATTGGTTCGCGACAGCGTGCGCAGTTATGCCCAGGACAAATTAATGCCCAGGATCCTCGAGGCTCACCGGCATGAAAAATACGATCCGGAAGTTATGGCCGAAATGGCCGACCTGGGAATGCTGGCGATAACTCTTCCTGAGCGATATGGAGGCGCGGGATTGGGCTATGTTGCCTACGGGTTAATTGCGCGTGAGGTCGAGCGGGTCGATTCTGGTTATCGATCGACGATGAGCGTGCAAAACAGCCTGGTAATCCATCCAATTTATGATTACGGCAGTGAAGAGCAACGATTAAAGTATCTGCCCAAGCTGGCCACGGGCGAATATGTAGGTTGTTTCGGCCTGACCGAACCTGATCAGGGATCAGACGTTGGCGGCATGAAAACCAGAGCCGTTCCCGCAGATGGCGGTTATGTGCTTAATGGTGCAAAAATGTGGATTTCTAATGCTCCAATTGCCGATATCGCCGTTGTTTGGGCAAAAACCCCTGACGATGTAATCCGCGGGTTCATCATCGAACGCGGGATGGCAGGGTTCAACACAAACAAGATCGAAGGCAAGTTTTCTCTGCGTGCCTCAATAACCGGTGAAATTGTGCTGGAAGATGTGTTTGTGCCGGAAGAAAACCTGCTGCCCAATGCCCAGGGTCTTTCCGGACCGTTTGGCTGCCTGAACCGCGCTCGTTTCGGGATTAGCTGGGGTGCGATGGGGGCCGCTGAATTTTGTTGGCATGCTGCACGCCAATACACCCTTGACCGCTTGCAATTTGGCAGACCCCTGGCGGCAAATCAGTTGGTCCAGAAAAAACTTGCAGACATGCAAACCGAAATTGCCCTCGGGTTGCAAGGCGCCCTGCAGCTGGGCCGCATGCTCGAAGCAGGGACCGCAGCTCCACCTACAATTTCATTGCTAAAACGCAACAATTGCGGGAAAGCCCTGGACATTGCCCGGGTCGCTCGCGACATGCATGGTGGTAATGGTATTTCAGATGAATTTCATGTGATCCGGCATATGTTGAACCTTGAAAGTGTCAACACCTATGAAGGGACCCACGACATTCACGCCCTTATATTAGGACGGGCGCAGACCGGAATACATGCCTTCTTTTAAATTTTAACCTAGGCAATATAATCTGGAACCACTAAACTTTTGTTTGTGTGCCAATTGTTTATGGAGTTGACTGCAAAGCAGGCTCTTGAAAGAGACGGTTGCAGTTCAAAATGTGAGGAAACTACGTTTGCCTGGGGAACGTTTCATCCACGCTGAATTCAACAGCCGTGTTTTCCGCTTGGCCGTGGTAAGTGCTGTTGTCCTGATGACCAGCGGAACCCTCGCCCAAGCCAATCGCGGTCCCGGGCGGGCATTTGGCACTCTGGAGAGCCTGTCTCCGCCAGCCTTGCAAAAAACCAACGCCGTCAAATTCCCTAAGAGGTCTCCTGAACACGAGGCTTATATTGCCGATATCTGCGGACGTCTTGAACTCGAAGCGACCAAGTGGAAGCTGCCACCAGGATTTTTTGCCCGGCTGATCTGGATCGAGAGCCGCTTTAACCCCGATGCAGTTTCTTACAAAGGTGCCGAAGGCATCGCCCAGTTCATGCCATTTACCGCCCGGCTGCGTGGTCTTGATGATGCCTTTGATCCTGCAAGCGCAATCAGCGCCTCCGCTCGTTTTCTCTCGGATCTTAGAAACGCTTCCGGCAACCTGGGCCTGGCGGCGGCTGCTTATAATGCCGGATCAAAGCGGGTCCAACGCTGGCTGGATGGCAAATCCAACCTGCCGCTTGAAACCAAAAATTACGTTCGCTACATCACAGGTCTGCCAGCTCGGGACTGGAAAAAATCCAGACCGCCAAAAGCGGATTTCATCTTGAACAAGGCTATGGGATTTCAGGATGCCTGCCGCAACCTGCCGATCAACCTTACCGGACCAAAACCGCTCTATGCCAAGGCTCATTACAACAAGGCGATTAAATTTTTTAATCGGGGAGAATTCGATAAGGCAATAACGCGTTATAATTCAGCCATCAAGCTATACCCCCGTTATGTCAAGGCCCACTACAACCGGGCGATCGCGTATTATAAAAACGGCGATTTTACCCAGGCGATTGCTGATTATAATACAACAATCAAGCTCAAACCCGTTTATGCTGCCGCTTACAACAACCGTGGCGTTATTTTTCGCAAAAAAGGCGAATATACCAAAGCGATCGCTGATTTCAGCAAGGCGATAAAACTCAATCCGAAGTATTCAAAAGCCTATTACAATCGCGCCATCGTTTTTCACAAAAACCGGCAGTTTCATACGGCTATTGCAGATTACAGCCGCGCTATAAAAATCTTCCCCAAATATGCGGCGGCCCACAACAACAGGGCTATCGCCTACCATAAGACAAACAAGTTCAATCTGGCCATCGCCGGCTATAATCAGGTGATTAAACTCAACCCGAAATATTCCGCAGCCTATTTTAACCGGGGTGTAGCCTATCGGAAAAAGGGCAACTACAAACAGGCGATCGCCGATTACAATACAGCCATCAAGCTTGATCCCAGACGTGCGTCAGCATTCGGCAGACGCGGCTCGACCTACGTCAAACTGGGCGAGAGAGACAGGGCAATTGCCGACTTTCGCAAGGCCATCGAATTACATCCCGAAAACCGCCTGGCCATAGCTGGCCTAAAACGATTGGGCCTCAAACCCTAGGTGGCAGGAAAAATTCTGTCAGGATTACCCGGTTTCAGATTTTCGTCCCGCCCCTAAAACATAGGCAAGCGGAAAGGCAGTGCCCCAAGCTATTGCCCATGCCCAAACACCTTTTGCCGGCTCGCTCCAGGCCCACAAAGCGAGCGGAAAGACGAATACAATATTGGCTGCCATGAAACTTATCGTCGCTGCTCTGTGGCTGTTCCAGCGTTGAGCCAGCCGCTGATAAGCGTGCAATTTGTGGCCAGCGTACCATTTTTCACCACGCATAATACGCCGGGCGACGGTAACCGTTGAGTCGGCGACAAATAGCGTCACCAGCACAGCCCATGGCCACAGCGAAAGCGGTGGTGTGGTGGCGATGGCAAACAGCGCAATCATCAGCCCGAGAAAACCGCTACCGCTATCCCCCATAAAAAGTTTAGCGGGTTGCCAATTAAAAATTAAAAATCCTCCGACCGCAGATGCCAGAATTCCAAGTGCCCAGGCCTGGCCATAAAACCCTTCGCTCAAACAAAAAATCGCGGCCGAGATGCATATGAATATGGTCTGGGTGGCTGCTATGCCGTCAATCCCGTCCATAAAATTAAAGAGATTGATCATCCACAGCCCGCAAATCATGCTAAGGGCGATGCCAATGATGCCCCATTGCCAGATAAAGTCCGACACTTCGATGTAGGGCACGGGCCCCAACCAGAAAAGCCCCCATACCAGACTCGCGGCCTGGCCCATTGCTTTGAGCAGGGGGGAAACCGGATTTAGATCATCCAGATACCCAACCAGACCAATGATGCCGCCGCCGCCCGCAAGGGCAACCAACACATAATATGGCATCAGGTTTGCGCCGAATAAAATGACAATTCCGCTGAAAAAGGCGACGATGAAAGCAATACCGCCACCACGGGGAACGGGTTTGGTATGTGAACTGCGCTCGTTGGGCACATCAATGGCTGCGCTGTGTTTTATGACAGCAACGCAAAGCAGTGCCGACAGAGTGAAGGAGGCCAGCAAAAGAAGAAACATTACGACCCCTTCGTTTCAGAGCGAGATTTATAGTGCTTTACCGTGGCCCTTATTGCTTCATCAAAAGATCTTGGGGGCGACCAGCCAAGAAATTCGCGGGTTTGGGTATCATCAACTTCCAAGGATCCATACAATCGCTCGGCGTATTTTGAAACACCGGGTAAGCGATGCAGTCCTTTTTGTATCAAGCCTGGCAAAGCAAACAGGGAAAGTTTTACATCCAGCTCTCGTGCTATTGCGCTTAATAATTCCCCAGTAGACACCGAGGGATGATCGGCCGCCAGGAAAGTCCCGCTTGGGTCTTTTTCACGAATGCCAAGACAAAAGAGCAGATCGACGGCATTTTCGAGGTTTATCAGACTGCGCCTGTTGCTCGAGGACTTAAAAGGCAGAGGAAAGCCTTTTTCAACAAGCTTTATCAGTTTGTGAAAATTTCCCGCAACTCCGGGTCCAAAGGCCAGTGGGAAGCGCACAATTGCCAATTCTATTCCATGTTTTTCGGCCACCTTGCGCGCCTGTTGTTCTGCTGCCAATTTCGAGCGGGCGTAAGCGGTTTGAGGATTAGGATGAGAGGTGGCGTTGAAGGGAGATTGATCACTGAGCTCACCTAATACTTTTATCGTGCTTGCCAGGATGATACGCGAAACCCCGGCTCTGGCTGCCTCGTTGATCAACCGCAAAGTGCCCTGGGTGTTAACGCTGTCATA
>JAJFHR010000381.1 GCA_021775515.1 Hyphomicrobiales bacterium
TCCACCCCGGTAATAGAGCGGCCAGATCCAGTACCTTCTCCCTTGGTATCAAAGCCAATGACGAATGCCGGCCGTTTGAACCTGTCTTTGATGCGTCCTGCTGCTATTCCCACGACACCCGAATGCCACCCGTCACCTGAACAGATAAACACCGGTGGCGGATGGCTGCCGCTGGTTTCGGCCTCCGCCTGGGCCAGAGCCTGATCAAGCACTGCTTGTTCGATGTCGCGCCGTTGGCGATTAAGTTCATGGAGTTCAGAAGCTATTGCGCCTGCTTGAGAACTATCATCGGATGACAACAACTCAACGCCGAGATGGGAATGGCCTAGTCTGCCGGCAGCATTTATGCGTGGCCCCAAAATAAATCCCGCGGCATAGGTGTCGGGTTTGCGGTCCAGTCCGGCAACATCGGCAAGGGCGCGCAGCCCGGTATTTTGACGCCGGCCCAGGACTTTAAGACCCTGGGTGACAAACGCCCTGTTTAGCCCAATCAACGGCACCACATCACAAATCGTTCCCAAGGCAACTAAATCAAGCCACTGCAGAAGATCGGGCTCCGGTGTGCTATTAGAATAAAAACCACTTTCACGCAGTTTTCGGGTGATCAAGGCGACCATAAGAAACGTTACTCCGACGGCGGCCAGATAACCAACGCCGCTCAGATCATCTTGGCGATTGGGATTTACAATGGAATGAGCATTTGGCAACTGCTCGTCGGCAAGGTGGTGGTCGATGATCACCACGTCCATCTTTTGACGTTGTGCATGAGCGATTGATTCATGCGCGGCAACGCCACAATCCACGGTAATCAGAAGATCTATCCCGGCCTGGGCCAAATCATCCAGAGCCTGGGTATTTGGCCCATATCCCTCGGTAAGGCGGTCTGGAATATATACCTGTGGGCTTTTACCTGCTGTTTGCAAAAACAGCTTTAGAAGGGCCGAAGACGTCGCCCCGTCCACATCATAATCACCGAAGATTGCAATTTTTTCGTTATTTAAAACCGCCTCAACAATACGATTGGCTGCTTTGTCAGCATCGACCAGAGTGACGGGATCGGGCATGTGCTGTTTTAGAGTTGGCTGAAGATAGGCCTGAACGTCACTGACCGCGATATTGCGACCGGCAAGGACACGGGCGAGCAATTCCGGCAGATCACATCTAAGCGCGAGCGTTCTGGCAACTTCAGGATCGGCAAGACGCGCTTGCCATGACCGTCCGGTGACGGAGCTTTCAATCCCTAAGAAGCAGCGGTTTTCCCACACTAAAGCCTGACCCGGTAATTAATCGAATTTACCCAAAAATGAATGCTGAGCTTTGATCCACCTGACTGTGCCGGTAGAAGCACGCATGACCACGGTATCGGTGGTAATGCGTTTGTCATCAAATTTAACTCCGGCGAGAATGGAGCCATCAGTTACGCCGGTAGCAGCAAACATAACGTCACCGCTGGCAAGTTCATTGAGATTATATTTTCGTTCGAAATCCTCAATTCCCATGCGGGCGGCGCGTGAGCGCTGCTCGTCGTTGTTGGTCACCAAACGTGCCTGCATCTGGCCGCCGATACATCTTAGAGCGGCTGCGGCCAAAACACCTTCCGGTGCTCCGCCAATTCCCAAATAGATATCAATCCCGGTTTCATTGGGATCGGTGGTGTGAATTACACCGGCGACGTCACCGTCGGTAATTAAACGAATTGCCGCGCCTGAATTGCGCACCTCCTCAATCAGTTTTGCATGGCGGGCACGGTCAAGAATGCAGGCGGTAATTTCACTCACCGGCACACCTTTGGCTTTGGCCAGAGCTTTGAGATTGTCTTGGGGCGAAGCATCTAGATCGACCAGTCCGGGTTCATAACCGCCGCCAATAGCAATTTTATCCATATAAACATCGGGTGCATGTAACAGTGTGCCGCCTTCGGCAATCGCAATAACTGCCAGTGCATCCGGCATGGCTTTGGCGGTCAAAGTTGTGCCTTCGAGCGGATCGAGTGCAATATCAACAACAGGCCCTGTTCCTGTGCCGACCTCTTCACCGATGAACAGCATCGGCGCTTCATCGCGTTCGCCTTCGCCAATCACCACAGTGCCCTGAATATTGAGAGCGTTGAGCTCTTTGCGCATGGAATCAACCGCTGCCTGATCTGCTGCAACCTCGTCTCCGCGCCCTCTTAGTTTAGCGGCTGCGACTGCCGCACGTTCCGTCACCCGCGCGATTTCAACCGTGAGAACTCTGTCAAGAACCCGATTTGTATCCGTCATAGCAATTATGTTTTCCCAGTTTTAATAAATTTGAACACCAATGATTTGTTAAATCGTTTTTTCTATACGTATCACGCGTGGACGATCTGCAATATGACCGTCTGCCTCAATTGATGCAAGCGCCTCTCGCACGGCGGCCTCCGTTGTCTCGTGGGTAATTAACACCACTGGTTGTTGATCATTAATTTCAACCTCGGTTTGCCCCGGCTCGTCATGCGCTACCGGATGGCCGCGCTGAATTATACTCTCCAGAGAGATTTCCTGTTCTGCGAACCTTTTGGCAATTGCTGCAACCGCACCAGGATGGTCATAAACAGACAAACCGATGTAATATCCGCCTTCATGCGCGCGCATACGGGCGCGTTGATAAGGTTCCAATTCCTCAACCGCACGGCCCAGCGGATAAAGCGCATTTACCCGAGCAATGTCAATGATATCGGCAATTACCGCCGAGGCGGTCGGCCCCTGCCCGGCACCCTGGCCCTGAAGAATTATCTTGCCGGAATAGTTGCCATCAACCGCAACCGCATTAAATACACCATCAATCGCTGCAATCGGTGACGTCAGCGGAACCAGTGAGGGGTGAACGCGCTGCTCAATCCCGGTATCGGTCCTTTTTGCAACGCCCAAAAGTTTGATGCAAAAACCAAGATCTTCTGCCGCTTTGAGATCGGCCTGGGTTATCGCTTCAATGCCCTCAAGATAGACCGAGCCAAAATCTATCCGCGTTCCAAACGCCAGCGAGGTTAAAATCGCAAGTTTATGGGCAGTGTCGTGGCCACCGATATCGAAGGTAGGATCAGCTTCGGCATAGCCTTGCTTCTGGGCGTCAGCAAGGACGTCGGCAAACTCACTGCCATCATCGGCCATTTTGGTCAAAATGTAATTGCAGGTACCATTCAAAATTCCAACGACACTTGAAACTTCATTGCCAGCCAAACCTTCACGCAGGGATTTGATGATCGGGATAGCACCGGCAACCGCTGCCTCATAGTTCAACGCCACATCGTGCGCTTCAGCTCGGGCTGCGAGCTGGTTACCGTGCACCGCCATTAACGCCTTATTTGCGGTAACCACGTGTTTGCCGCTTTCCAGAGCAGCTTCAACGGCCTGGCGGGCAACGCCTTCCTCACCGCCGATGAGCTCGACAAAAATATCAATTTGATCGCTCCTGGCCAAATCGGTCGCATCGTCAAACCAACAAACGCCAGACAAATCTATGCCGCGATCAAGCGAACGGTTGCGGGCACACACCGCCTTTATCTCGAGCCGGCATCCGGCATTGGCCTGTATGCGTTCACGATTTTCGTTTAACAGCT
>JAJFHR010000382.1 GCA_021775515.1 Hyphomicrobiales bacterium
GCCTGTTCAGTATCATTATGGGCATGAATGCCGATATGACTGCCCGGAACCTCTTCGATCACTTGTTTGACTATGGCCGAAACTTCCTCAGGCAAGGTGCCGCCGTTGGTATCGCATAGGACGACCCATCTAGCCCCTGCCTCATAAGCGGCTTTTGCACAGGCCAGTGCATATTGGGGATTTGCCTTATAGCCATCAAAAAAATGTTCGCAATCAAGCAACGCTTCTTTACCTGCGGCAATCGCTGCTTTTATGGACTGGCTAATCCCGTCAATATTTTCCTCATTTGAACACCTTAGGGCAACACGAACATGATAATCCCAGGATTTAGCGACAAAACAAATAGCATCGCAGTTGGCACGTAAAATCTGTTGCAGACCTGGATCGTTTTCAACAGACCGGCCGGGCCGTTTGGTCATGCCGAAAGCTGTAAACTGTGCCGCTAAGTCCCTCTGTTGCGAAAACAATTCCGTATCAGCGGGATTAGCGCCGGGATATCCACCTTCAATGTAGTCCACACCCAATCGATCAAGCAGGGCAGCAATCTGCAATTTATCCTCAAGCGAAAAGTCGACACCATTGGTCTGCGCGCCATCCCTGAGCGTCGTATCAAACAGATAAAGCCGTTCCCTGCTCATCTGGCGACCTCCCAGGTTGTTCCTTCAGGACCATCTTTAATCTCAACACCCAGGCTCAAAAGTTCATCACGTAGGCGATCAGCTTCCGCCCAGTTTTTTGCCCCGCGGGCCTCGATACGATTTTTGATCAACTGCTCAATCAATCCACTGTCGATATTTTTGGCTGGCTGGGAGCCGACCTTCAATCCTCCAGCGTTTAAGGAAAACCCGAGAAGTGGCAATGTCCCGGCCAAAATCGACTTATCGTCAATCTGGTGCAGGAGGCTAAAGGCTAAAGGTGTATTTAAATCATCACACAAGGCCGCACACACCCCGGGCTCAACCTCGCCGTGGTTTGATCCGGCGGCGCGGTCATACCACTTTTCGAGGTTCTTCTGGCTTTCTTCAAGTGCCTTCACCGTCCAGTCGAATGGCTGACGATAATGTGTCTTCAGCATCGTTAAACGCAACACTTCACCCGGCCATTCCTGCAACAATTCATTGATGGTCTTAAAATTACCCTCGGATTTGGACATCTTGCGGCCTTCAACTTGAAGGTAGCCATTGTGCATCCAGTATTTGGCCATCCTGTCGGTACCAAAGCAGCAGCGGCTTTGGGCCAGTTCATTTTCGTGGTGGGGAAAAACCAAATCAACGCCGCCGCCGTGAATATCAAACTCCCGTCCCAGATAACATTCTGACATGGCCGAACATTCAATATGCCAACCCGGCCGCCCCCGCCCCCATGGACTGTTCCACCCCGGCAGGTCCTCGCTTGATGGCTTCCATAAAACAAAGTCCATCGCATCACGCTTGTAAGGTGCAACATCGACACGGGCGCCAGCCAACATGTCATCGATTGACCGATTGGAAAGCCGGCCATAATCCGGCATCGAAGGAACATCGAACAGCACGTGGCCTTCAGCCTCATAAGCGTGGCCTTTTGCGATCAGTTGTTCGATCATAACAATCATCTGTTTGATATGGTCAGTTGCCCGCGGTTCGACATCCGGCTCAAGCACCCCTAGAGCTGCGATGTCGTCGTGAAACTGTTTGGTCGTCCGCTCCGTCACCTCCTCAATTGAGATACCTTCTTCCGCCGCCCGGGCATTAATCTTATCGTCAACATCTGTGATATTTCGCACATAGGTGACTTTGTGGGCCGGTGCTGGATAAAGATGTTTCAACAGGCGGTATAAAACATCGAAAACGATGATCGGCCGGGCATTGCCTATATGGGCAAAATCATAAACAGTCGGCCCGCACACATACATACGCACATGGGCCGGGTCGAGCGGTTCAAATACCTCTTTTCTCCGGCTTAAGGTATTATAGAGCGTCAATTCCATAACTTAAGTTCCACGAGTAGGTTCTCCTGCCCTGTGGCGTGTCGCTCAATTAACAATTTCAGAAAAAATGAAGAACGTTCACGCCAGCTTTTGTGCTTAGGCGCAAATAATAAGGCCACAAATAATAATAGGCCGTTTAAGTATTGCCGTTTTCATGGAGCAGACAATGCACAGGTTGCAGACTAAAGGTCAAGCCCTTTGGTCTAAGGGTATTTAGGGTCAGGCCTTGTCTTCCCGCAAGCCGTCAGGTTTTAGCCACCACAGGACCAGCGGCCCCAGCAGGATGATCAATCCCATATGACCAAATGCCAAAACAAAACCCAAGGTACTCTCGCCACCGCCAAGATCCAACATCCAGCCAAAAGCCAACGGCCCCATGATAGCTCCAACAAACCCGAGTGTTGAATGAACGGCCATCGTCGCACCCTTGTAGCCCTTGACTGAGTTGCCAATGGCGCCAGCAGTGACAACCGAACTCTCGGAGATGACCGTCACCCCATGTATAATGCTGATGATCGCGGCCAGCGTGTAGGAAATCATTGACGTAAATCCGGCAACAAAACAAACCAGCGCCGACAATGTCATGGCAATAAAAGCCACTTTCCTGCGGCCAAACCGTATCGCCATTTCATTGCCCATAACACTTGTCGGCATGCCGGTGAAGTTAAATAAGGTAGCCACCAAAATTGGGGTAAACCAACTGCTGGCGCCGCCGGTATTTTGTCCACTGTAGATCAGGAATGCCACCACCCAGGTGCGCAGGCCAAATAATTCCCAATTGTGAAACGCATAACACAACGTATAGGCCATGCTGGAGCGGTTGCGCACAACCTTTTTAAGATCTCCCCACGACCACGGAATGCTGGTATCGGTATGTGCCTTTCCCGCGGGTAAAACCACAGCTACAATTATCACCGAAATAAAGCTGGCAATCCCGGCACCGACAAACGCAGCCGCTGGCCCAAAAAAATCCGCCACCACACCGGTAAAGGCATATGACAACCCGGTTCCAACGCCAAAGCTCGACGTGTAAAACGCCGTTGCCCGCGATAGATATCGATCCTCAATATGATCACTTAACCCTTTTAGACCCGGCATATATGTGCCCGATAAGCCGATACCTATCATCGCGTGGAAGAACAATGCCGACCACAAACCCTGGGCAAAAAAGGCAAACCCGAAATTGGCGACAGCGCCAAAAGCTGCACAGGCAAGATAGATGCGTTTGGGGTCCATCCGGTCGGTCAGGGTCACCAGAATCGGCACCGTCACCGTATAGCCTGCAAACAACATCGCGCTGATCCAGCCGGCTTCGGTATTATTCAATTGCCAAAGTGACCGGTAATCAGGCAGCAGGGTCGCATAGATTGACGTGCTCAAGGACAACAGGATTTGCGCCAGGCACATCAGAGCTATGAGAACCGTCGTCGGCAGACGTACGGCCATAACCATACCCCTTTAACTCCAACAATTTAAATAGTTGGGCTAAGAGTTAAAATCAGGCCGATTGGCCCTTCAGGCGGGCGAGCGCTTTAACACGCCCGATCAGCGGTAATAATGCTCTAAGTTCAGGCCCGTGATCAAGCCCTGTTAACGCCAGACGCAACGGCATGAATAAAGCTTTTCCCTTGGCGCCGGTTGCCTGTTTAACCTCACTTGTCCATGTTCCCCAGGTATTTTCATCCCACTCAACATCGGGCAGCAATTCTGCCGCCTTTGCACAGAAGTCAGGATCGTCAATTTTCGGTGTTACCGGCCCTTGCACAATCTGCCACCAGGCTAGCGCGTCCTTCAGTTTTTCAAGGTTCCCCCGGACCGCCAGCCAAAAGGCCTCCCCGCCGTCGGCATCAATTTTGGCCAGATCCGCTTGAACTGAAACATAATCACGTTCGTGCAGACATTTCGCATTCAAGGCAATCAATTCACGTTCATCGAAACGCGCCGGTGCTCTGGATAATTTTGAAAACTCAAAATTTTCAGCCAAAGCCTCAAGCGAGGCAAACGGGGCAACAGGATCGGAGGTGCCAATAGTGGCAACGAAACTTGTTACTGACAGCGCATCGAGACCGCTTTCACGCAATCCTTGAATTGACAGGGATCCCAGCCTTTTTGACAATCGATCGCCGCTGGCGCCAACAAGCAGATTGTGATGACCAAATTTCGGCGGTTCAGCGCCTAAGGCTTCAAACACCTGAATTTGCGCACCGGTATTGGCGACATGATCTTCACCGCGAATGACGTGGGTGACGGCGAAATCCACATCGTCGATAACACTCGGCAGCGTATATAGATAACTGCCATCGCCGCGAATGAGGATGGGATCGGACAGAGAACTTGCTTCAATTGTCTGCTTCCCGCGCACAAGATCATCCCAGGACATGGTTTTGTCTTCGAGAAAAAACCGCCAATGAGGTTTGCGGCCTTCGGCTTCAAGGCTGCGCTTTTGCTCATCGCTCAACTTTAAGCCACTGCGGTCATAAACCGGTGGGGCCCCGCGGGCGAGTTGCCGCTTTCTCTTGCGCTCCAGTTCATCCGGGGTTTCATAACAGGCATAAAGCCTGCCTTGCTCCCTGAACTTTTCGGCAACCTCATCATAACGCCCAAAGCGATCTGACTGACGGGCGAAAATATCGTGGCCAAGCCCTAACCAGGCAAGATCGGTTTTAATGCCGTCGGCAAATTCCTGAGTTGAGCGCTCCCGATCTGTATCATCCAGCCGCAACATGAACTTTCCATTGGACCGTTTGGCAAACAACCAGTTGATAATAGCGGTGCGCACATTACCAACATGAATACGCCCGGTCGGGCTGGGAGCAAATCGAACGATGACACTCACGATAAAGAAACCTTGTCGCGAAACGCATTGGTGATGGGGTAACGCCGGTCACGGCCAAAATTTTTCGAGGACAGTTTAACTCCCGGTGCCGCCTGCCGCCGCTTGAATTCCGCAACGTAAAGCAAATGCTGCATGCGCTCGACCGTTTTTACATCGTGGCCGCGCGCAACAATATCCTGAACTGGCATTTCAGCCTCCACCAAACAGGTCAGGATATCGTCAAGGACCTCATAAGGCGGCAGACTATCCTGGTCCTTTTGCCCCTCGCTCAACTCGGCAGTTGGCGGTTTGACTATGATGTTTTCAGGGATCACCTCGCCCACCGGCCCCATAAGTCCGGCCGGTCGTTGCTGATTACGAAATCTCGAAAGCGCAAACACCTGGGTTTTGTACAAGTCCTTAATCGGGTTAAATCCGCCATTCATATCGCCATAAAGTGTTGCATAGCCGACGGAGCCTTCGGATTTATTTCCGGTCGTCACCACCATCGAGCCGAATTTGTTGGATACCGCCATCAGCATCAATCCACGTATTCGTGATTGAATGTTTTCTTCGGTGACATCCGGTGCCGCACCATTAAACAGTGGCTTCAGCGAAGACTGCACACTTTCAACAGATTTACCGATCGGCAAAATATCATAGCGAACCCCTAATGCATCAGCACAGGCCTTGGCATCCTTGAGACTTTCTTCGCTGGTAAAAACATAGGGCATCATCAGACAATGAACTTTATCAGCACCAAAAGCATCTACCGCCATAGCCGCGCACAGAGCGCTGTCAACACCGCCCGACAACCCTAGAACAACGCCGGGAAAGCGGTTTTTCTCCACATAATCTTTAAGACCGAGCACACAGGCTCGATACAGGGCTTCGTTAGCCCCCTCTGGTGGAACAATTTCACCGGGCGCACAGCTCCAGCCCTCCTGCGTCCGCTCCCAGTCAGTAATCCGAACCTGTTCTTTAAAGGCAGGAAACTGATGGACGAGTGTCCGGTCGGCATTGAGCACAAAAGAGCCACCATCAAAGACAAGCTCATCCTGACCGCCGACTTGATTAAGATAGACCATCGGCAGGCCGGTTTCAGTCACCCGGGCAACAACATTATTCAGGCGCAGTTCGATTTTGTCCGCTTCAAAAGGTGATCCGTTAGCAACAACCAGAATTTCTGCTGCGGTTTCTTCAAGACACTCAACCACATCCTCAAACCAGATATCTTCACAAATCGGCACGCCCAGTCTAACGCCGCGAAAGTTAACCGGTCCCGGCAAGGGTCCGGGCTGAAAAACCCTGATCTCGTCAAAAACGCCGTAGTTTGGCAAATATACTTTGTGCCGGACCGCTTCAATCTTGCCGTTGTCCAACAAGGCAATGGAATTATGCAGCTTATCATTATCGACATAGGGCAAACCAACCAGCATTCCCGGCCCGCCATCGTCTGTTTCCTGTGCAAGTTTTTTTAAAGCGTCTAGCGCAGCTTTTTGGAACGAGGGCTTCAACACGAGGTCTTCCGGCATATAGCCGGTTAAAAACATCTCCGGGAACACCACCAGATCAGCCCCAGCCGCGGCTGCATCAAAACGGGTGTTACGAACTTTTTGTGCGTTACCCGAAATATCGCCGACAGTGGGATTGAGTTGTGCGAGCACAATCTTTAAATGTTGTTTCATAACATGCTTCTTAACCCGGACATGTCATCGCGGCAATAGGTTCTGTGACCACACAGCAATTTACGATACAATAGTTTTTCCACTTTGGATTTAAGGGGCAGGTAAATGCCAAATGTCAGCATCAAAAATCATAAGTCAAAATTGGGCATTGTTCTGGTCTTGATAGCCCTGCTCGGGTTTTCCCAAGTTAGCCCATGGAGCCATAAAGCGATGGCTAATGACGCAAATTTTGGTAAATTTTCAACAAATTTCGGACCACTTGTTCTTTACAGAGGTAGCAAGGATAAACTAGCCGGGTTTTACTATTACAAAGGTTTGCCCGCCCACTTGTTCCTAAGCCGTGCCAAGGGTGGAAGTTTTGCCGGTATCTGGGTGCAGGCGACATC
>JAJFHR010000383.1 GCA_021775515.1 Hyphomicrobiales bacterium
GGGCTTTTTAATCAATGGAGACATTTGCAAGTGCACTGCTCCCCGCTGATCTGCCGCTTTGGGCAAGTTTCCTGCTTATTGCGGTAAGTTTTGTAACCGCCGGCATCACCACGGCGGTGGGAATAGGTGGCGGGCTTGCCATGCTGGCGGTAATGGCCAACGTTTTGCCGGTTGCAGCGATTGTTCCGGTTCATGGCGCTGTTCAAGTGGCCAATAATTCCAGCCGGATGTTTTTGCTGCGCAAGGATATTGTCGTCCCGATTGTGCTCTGGTTTTCTATCGGCGGTGTTATTGGCGCTGTCCTGGCAGGCCAGATTGTGGTGACACTGCCGCTTGGCGTCTTGCAGCTGATTATGGGATTGTTCATTCTCTACAGCGTCTGGGGGCCAAGTTTGAAAAACTTCAGCAGTGGCAAATGGTCGTTGTTTGCAGGCGGACTGATCGCCACCGCAGCATCCTTGTTTATCGGTGCGTCCGGTCCAATCACTGCGGCGTTTCTGCCAAGGTCCAAACTTGATCGCCAGCAACTTATCGCTTCACATGCAGCCGTCATGGTATTGCAGCACGGCTTCAAGATCATCGCTCTTGGCATTTTGGGGTTTGTATTTACACCCTGGGTAGGCCTTTTATTCGCCATGCTGGTGTCGGGTTTTTTTGGCTCCATGGCCGGGCGCGCAGTTTTGTGGCGTATCCCGGAAGATAAGTTTAAGCGCCTGTTTAACCTTGTGCTGACCGTGCTGGCTCTGCGGTTATTATATCAATCTGCCATCACCTAACATCGTCCCGGAATTGTTGTTTTCTATCCCCGGCCGATAAAGGGCATGGTGGTTGCCATCAGGGTCATAAACTGGATATTGGCATCGAGGGGAAGGCTTGCCATGTGCACAACCGCATTGGCCACATGTTCAACATCCATGGTTGGTTCCGGGGCGATCGTGCCATTTGCCTGCGGGACACCTTGCTGCATTTTTGCGGTCATGTCCGATGCTGCGTTGCCAATATCAATTTGCGAGCAGGCGATATTAAATTCACGGCCATCGAGAGAGGTTGATTTTGTCAGTCCGGTTATGGCGTGTTTAGAGGCGGTATAGGGGGCTGAACCCGGCCGCGGGACATGGGCTGAAATAGAGCCGTTATTGATTATGCGCCCGCCTTGGGGTTCTTGTCGGCGCATCAGATTAAAGGCGGCATGCGTGCACAAAAACACCCCGTTTAAATTGACATCAATGACATTTTTCCATTGTTCAAATGTTAAATCGCCAATGGAAATTGCCGGGACATTGACGCCGGCATTGTTAAAAATGACATCGAGACGTTCATAACGCTGTTCAATTTCAGCAAAGAGTGCCGAAACCGATAGGGGATCAGATACATCTGCAGCAATGGCAACGGCGCGTTCTGCTGCAACATCGGCCTCTTTTACGACTGTTTCCAATGTTTCAGCGCGGCGACCGGTTAACACTACCGAATAATTATGTTTGAGAAATGCCAAAGCCGTGTGCTTTCCAATGCCGGAACCGGCACCGGTTACGAGTGCGATTTTTGTTTCGGACGCCATCGTTTCTCTCCTGATGGTATTGTTTACACTTTGGTAGCGGCAGCGGGGGGTGTGTATTGTTTGCGCGCTGCTACTGCCTCACGATGCGAAATATAGGTTGCAGCAGCAACAATGATACCGCCGCCCAATAATACATAAGCATCCAGTGGTTCGTTAAAGACGGCCATTCCCAATGCAGCGGCCCAGACCAATTGTAAAAATGCAAACGGCTGAGTGACTGTAATGGGCGCTGCCTTGAAAGCCTGGGTGATTGTATAGTGGCCGACGGTGGCGAAAAATGCCGTCAGGGTCAACCAAAAGATTTCATCTACACTGGGGGCACGCCATTGCAGAATTGCCCCGGGAAGCAGGGTCAAGGTGCAGAATAGGGACAACATGGCGACGATGACTGCCGGGTCGGATTTATCGGTCATTTTTTTTGCCATAATAAATGAAGTGGCAAACAATGGAGCTGCCGCGAGTTGGGCCAATTGCCCCAAATTAATGGCCTCAAAACCCGGGCGCAGAATGACTAGAGCGCCGATAAAACCCGCCACCACCCCTAATATTCGCCGGGCATGCATTTTTTCCCGCAGAAAAAATGCCGCACCCAAAGTAACAAAAATCGGTGCGACATATCCAATTGCGGTGACTTCTGCAATGGGGATGCGGGCCATCGCATAGAACCACAACATCACCGCAAAACCGTGCACGATGCCGCGAAAGGCATAAAATTTCATGTTGGCCGCGCTGGGTTTATGATGGATCAATCGAAGCAGGGCGGGGGAAATCATCACCAAACCGATTAAATACCGCAAAAAAGCAGCTTCAACCGCTGGTAAGGCTGAACCAAGGTGGCGCACAATGCCGGTTACGCAGACGAATAACACACCGGTCAAGATCATCCACCCGATGCCTTGTAGTGTTTTTTGCCCGGAATTGATTGTTTCGACAGACACGCAGGGGATTACCTGGAAGAGGGTTGTTTTGTTTCCGTCATACTATGTGGGGTAAACGTAATTGCTGCAATGTTGCAAATGCATAGCTGCCATGCAAAAACCTCAATGCTCCCTATCCGCTGGCCTGCGAGACGGCAGGATCAAGAGATCATAACTCTTGCTCTAAGACTTTTTAAGGCGCAAATTCCTCATCGATTTATCTTTTTGGACAAATAATGAGGTTCAGATTATGCCCGGACTTTCTGCTTTCATTCTTGCCATTCATGGCCTTAGCGCTGTTGTCTGGGTGGGGGGAATGTTTTTTGCCTACATGTTTTTGAGGCCAGCGCTCAGCCGTCTCGAGCCGCCGCAGCGGCTTCAGTTATGGGCCGACGTCTTTGAACGTTTTTTTATCTGGGTCTGGATCATCATCATTGCGCTGCCGCTGACAGGATATGTTCAGATATTCTACGCTTTGGGCGGATTTGAAAATATCGGCCCGCATATTCGCCTTATGCATATTTTGGGATGGGTGATGGTCGCTTTGTTTATCGCACTTTATTTTTTGCCCTATCGTTTGTTCCGGACGGCTGTGGCCGCTCAATCCTGGCCGGTCGCTGCCGGTCACCTCAACTATATTCGCAGGATTGTCGCCACAAATATGGTGTTGGGCCTGATCGTCGTGATAATTGGATCATCCGGGCGATATTGGGGATAAGAATCTATAACCGGGATTGTGCTTTATCTTATTGGCGCACATGCTTGTTTCAGCCAGGATTTTTCTTTGCCGGCCAATTCAGGTGATATTTTACGATAGACCTGTTTGTGGTAGCCGTTCAGCCATATTAGCTCCATGGAATTCAATAGTTTTTTGTCTATCAGGTTGCGGTCAATCGGTGCCCAACTTAGCGTTTCGAAACCATACATTGAACGATCGCCGCCGGGGATTTTCTCCAACCTTGTCACCAGGATGAGATTTTCAATCCTGATCCCGTAGTGACCGGTTTTATAATACCCGGGTTCATTTGATAAAATCATGCCGGGCTTGAGGCTCACGGTGCTGAGTGCTTTTGAGATACGCTGTGGACCTTCGTGGACGGATAAGTAGCTGCCGACGCCGTGGCCGGTACCGTGGTCAAAATCCAGTCCGTCGCGCCATAAGGACGCCCGGGCAAGGGCATCGAGATGGCTGCCTGTTGTGCCACCTGGAAAAACGGCGTTGGCCAGAGCAATGTGTCCCTTGAGCACAAGAGTGAAATGCCGGCACATTTTGGCACTCGGGCGGCCGATGGCGATTGTGCGGGTAATGTCGGTTGTGCCGTCACGATATTGCGCACCCGAATCGATCAGGTAAAGTGTGCCCTTTTTGAAGCTGAGATTGCTGGCTTCGGTCACCCTGTAATGAACAATTGCACCGTTGGCAGCGAAGCCTGATATGGTATCAAAACTTATGTCTCGTAATTCGCCGGTTGCCGCGCGGAACTCCTCCAGCTTTTTAGCAACGCAAATTTCAGTTAGTTTGCTTGGCGTTGGATGGGTATCAAGCCAGGCTAAAAATTGGCAATAGGCAATACCGTCGCGCAAATGGGCAGAGCGGGCGCCACTAATTTCGGCGCTGTTTTTGACAGCTTTGAGATTGATGACCGGATCATCAGCCTTTTTTAAGATGGCTCCGGCTTGTTTGAGCCGATTGGCGATGGCGAAGGGGGTGGCGCCGGGGTCCAGACGCACCGCCTTTTTTGCATTGCCCAATTTATCGAGAGCACCATACAGCCTGTTGGGGGATCTCAGGGTTGCGAATTTTTCCAAATAACTCCTGGTGCGGGCGGGAATTTTCTCTAGGTCTATGAATATTTCCGCTTTGCCGCGGGTCTTGATGATCGCGTAACCCAGAGCGACAGGTGTATGGGCAACATCTTTGGCTCGAATGTTAAAAGTCCAGCACAGGCTGTCCGCCAAGGTTAAAATGAAGGCGTCCTGGCCTTGGTCTTTGAGAATTTCCCTAATCTGTCCAAGTTTTTTGTCAGTTGATTTCCCGGCATATTTAAGTGGATGCGGTATGACCTTCGATTTGGGCCGGTCCGGTTGGTCATGCCAAATGGCATCAATCGGATTGGGCATCAAGGCTACCAGCTTGGCCCCGGCCTCGCCGCAAAGCCGCCTTAGTGCCTCAGCACTGTTTAGTGAATGTAAATTTGGGTCAAACCCCAGGCGCTGGCCTTTTTTAAGATTATTCTGAAGCCACTTAAGCGGCGGCTCTTCGATGAGATGCCTGATTTCGAAAACGCCGCCATCAACCTGTTCACGGACCTGAAGAGTATACCGTCCATCGGTGAAGATGGCGGCTTTGGCGCCCAGGATAATGGCGCCGCCGGCAGACCCGCTAAAGCCGGTTAACCAGAAAAGTCTTTCGGCATGAGGGGGTATATATTCGCTTTGATGTTCATCGGTGTGCGGTACCCAGAAACCGTCAACCTTGCGCTTTTTCAGTTCAGCTCTTAAAAGCCGGACGCGCTCTTTAGCCGTGGTGGGATCGCAAATATTTTCGTATGACTGAAACATAATGTGAATTTCAAGGAGGTTGCTGGTAAATCACTATAGGCCGAGGTGGTTTCCTCTGAATACGATATTTTGCTCATGCATCAATTGCAACCCTGCTGCGCAAACATCAGGGGTACTTATTTTTCCAAATAATCCTATTTTCCTAACAACGAAGAATATTCAGATTTTTACAGGATCTGACTGAAATTAAAGGAAAAATAATATGGCACATGTTGCCCATGGTCTGGCAAGCGCTGGATATAATCTTGATGCGCTTTTCAACCAACTGAAGGCTTTTGCTCACGCTTTCCTCGCCAAACTGGCGGAATCGCGGATGGCTACCGCCAAAAACCGGATTGCCGTGCTTCGCCCCGATATCAAATTTGACTAAGGGCAGACGTTAATAATTCGGACACATTAGTGTTGTACACGAGTTCAAGGTGTAAAGCGTTTGTAAGTGCGTAAACAAGTAAGCGTAGCGTTGAGTTTGAAGAGGTGTTCCGGTAACCCGGAGCACCTTTTTTCATTCCAAAACGCTCAAGATTGTAAACACAGGGTAATCCAGCCCTCAAGTTTATACCTTGTGCGAAGGCTAAAGCCTTGAGCGCGGTAAGCGCTTTCTACCAGGTTCGACTGTTCGGGCAAAATGCCGGACAGGATCACCACCGCTCCTGGTGCGGTAATTGCGCGTATTGGTGCCGCCAGGCGGGCGAGAGGACCTGCCAGAATATTTGCAAAAACGAGATCGTAAGGTCCATGTTCCTTAAGTTCGTGACGGTTGAGACCTGTGCTTTTTATCGAAATTAAATAACATCCCACACCATTTTTATGGGCATTCTGTTTTGCATGATCAACGGCAACCGGGTCGATGTCACTGGCAATTACCCGCGTTTTAAGCGATTTTGCCGCAGCAATGGCAAGGATGCCCGTGCCTGTTCCTATGTCTAAAATGCGGCGGGGTCTGCTTCGTTTCAAAAGTTGATCGAAAGCCAGCAGGCAGCCTTTAGTCGTCCCATGATGACCTGAACCAAATGCCATGCTTGCTTCAAGTTCGATGGCAATTGAGTTGGTCGGGCGTAACCCATGATCATGGCTGCCGTGAACAAAAAACCTGCCCACCCGGACTGGACTTAACCCTTCAAGTGATTTTTGCACCCAGTTTACTTCGGGAACCTCAATGAGCTTCCATGTCAGTTGCTCAATTTCAAGCGAGCTTGCCGCAATGTTTGTGAGCGCGTTTAAGTCCGCCTTTGATGGCGGTGACCTGAAATACACCGAAACCGTCCACAGGCCGTTTTTCTCATCAGTCTCATCAATTGCGACGGCCTCAGCAGAAGGGTTTTCCGCAGCTTCCAATATCT
>JAJFHR010000384.1 GCA_021775515.1 Hyphomicrobiales bacterium
TATGGCAGGTTCGCCAGCCGATCTATAAATCCTCCGCCGGGCGCTGGCGCAGATACGAAAAACATCTTGGGCCCCTGCAAAAGGCGCTTGTGAAACTGCCGCCTAAGTTGCCCTGATTAGATGGCTGGTCAACGGATTTAGATATTACGCTGGTGACCAATGGGCCAAGGTGATTATGTTTGTGCGACAACTCAAATGCAAATACTTTGGGTTGTGGCAAGTTAAAATACAACGATAAATAATATATGTTAAGTATCGAATTTTTTCGCGTATTTTTTTGAACTAGTAAAAAATTGATGTTCAAGAGCTCAAATTGCACCCCGGTAAATTTCTACTTTAAATAGTATTTATCTTGTTTTTTCTGCATCGTGGATGTTTGAAGTAAAATTAATGCAAAATTATGCTTGAACTTAATGAATTTAATACTATTGCCCCGATAGGCTTGTCAGGTATTCACAAAAGGAAAACTGGTCATTATCTGTCCAGGTTTCTTTCTTATCGGCAATACTAATACCTCACAAGGATTTAGCATGATGAAAATGAAAAAAATTCGCAATCTGATGGCGGGCGCTGCTTTTGCCATGATGATGTCCGGCCCCGTAATGGCTGCCAACGACCACGTTGCCCCTTTGACTGAGTTTGCTAAAAAGACTGTTGCAGAGTGGGTCAAATCTCCGGCGATCGTGAGCGCGATTAATGCTCAAAACTCTAAAAATGCCAATTTGTCCGAAGCAGAAATTATTGTTCTAGACAAAAAATGGCGGGCCGAAACCAAAGCCTCAAGCAAACCGTTAATTGATAGTGTGTTGGCAAATGCTGTTTCCAAAGCCTTGATGGTACGAAAGAGTGAAGCGGGCGACCTGGTCACTGAAATTTTTATCATGGACAATAAAGGACTGAATGTTGGGCAGTCTGATGTGACTTCTGACTATTGGCAGGGTGATGAGGGCAAATGGAAAAAGACCTATTTGATGGGTCCTGATGCTGTTTTTGTCGATGAAGTTGAAAAAGATGAATCAACACAGACCCTTCAAAGCCAGATGAGCATGTCGATAAAAGACCCGGCTACCGGCAAGGTGATTGGTGCGATCACTGTGGGTATTAATGTTGAGGCCCTATAAACGGGGTCAATCCTGAACTATAGAAATCCAAACTGACGATGTGAGGCAGTAAAATGGACCGAGTAAATGACCACGAGGCCGAACTTCCCGAGGAGGAAACCTTAGAAATGTCCGGTGAAAATCAGGCCGCTGAGGTGCTGGAGGAACAAGGTTCTTCAAAACCGCGGGATAACCAAAATTCCAAGGACAAACTCGGATTATTTACGGTCGGCCGCAAGGTGGCGCTTATCGCCTCTCTTGCGGCGGCATTTACCGTCTTCGCATTGTCGGTTGTAAGCGAAATAAACGAGACCAAGAGCCTTAATCAGTTGGGCAGCAGGTCATTTGTCACGATCACCAAATTGTTGGCTACCAATATCGGCGGTGGCCTGAAATGGAACAAGCCTGACGCTGTTAAAAGTGTTTACTCAAAGTTTGTTGAATCCGACGGCAAAGAAGTTTCCAAGATTGAGATATTTGACAAAGACGGCAAATTATTCACGACATATTCAGCCAGCAAACATGTCAGTCTCGACTTATCAAAAGCGCCAGAGTGGGCCAAATCATCCAAGTCTGGCAATTATGTTGACAATCTTCCCAACTATACAGTAGCTGCTGTGCCCGTTTTTAGCGGAAAGAAAAAATCTTTTGTCGGCACTCTGGCCATCGCCTGGAGCACCGAACAGATTCAAATGTCTATCAGCACTGCTCGCAAACAGAGAATTTACTTTTCAATCGCCGCTCTAGGTGCATTTGTTCTGCTGCTGGTATTTGCCGCACATTCCATGGTTGGAAAACCTTTGCTGCAGATGAACCAGATCATGGGAAGGTTGGCAGGAGGCGATAACGCGGTTGCTATTCCTTATCTGTCTCGCACCGATGACATCGGTCTAATCGCAAGAGCGGTTCTTGTATTCAAGGAAGGTGCCATCGAAAGGAACCGGCTTGAAAAGGAGCAGCAGGCAAATTTTGACAGGCGGGAAACCCGCAACCAGTTCGTTGAGGCCTTGATTGAGGGTTTCGAAGACACGTCAAATTCGGCGTTGAATGAAGTTACAGGCGCTTCAACGACGTTGGAAGGCATGGCCAAAACCATGGAAAGCTCGGCGCAGGGTGCCAGCAAGAGGACAGGTTCTGTCGTGGAATCGGTTAATCAGGTTGCTAGTGATGTCCAGACTGCAGCCTCAGCCGTTGAAGAACTGTCTGCTTCTATCGCAACGATAGAACAGAATGTGGGCCTTTCCGCAGAGATATCCGAACAAGCAGTGGTTCGGGCAAGTGAAACCAAAGAAGCTATGGCCGGCCTGACGCTTACGGCGGATGAAATAGGAAAAGTTGTTACCCTCATTCAGGATATTGCTGAACAAACTAATCTCTTGGCCTTAAATGCCACTATTGAAGCAGCGCGCGCTGGAGAATCTGGAAAAGGCTTTGCCGTGGTTGCCAGTGAGGTAAAAGGCCTTGCTACTCAGACCGGCAATGCGACCAATGAAATTGCTCAGCAGATCAGCTCGATACAGTCAACAGTTGGCGCAGCGGAAAAATCAATCGAGAACATTTTTGAAGTAATTGAAAAAATTGCTGCAATTTCCGGAGATATTTCTGCCGGTGTACAGGAACAGATCATAGCCTCCAATGTTATCGCGGAAACCGTTCAGGAAGTTGCTGATAATGCCTCTAACGTTGGTTCAGGTGTTGGTGAGCTCAGTTCAGTTATTGAGGAAACGGACAAGGTCGCAGCCGAAGTGACCAATTTGTCTGGTAATCTCAACCAGCAGGCAGATGGTCTGCGCGCAGAAGTCGTAAACTTTCTCACCGAAGTAAGGTCGGCATAAGTCTCCGTTTTCTGGTTACTTTTTGTTTTGTTAGGTGCCTGTATGGCGCTTGGGGCATCATGCTGCATTGTGCAGCAGCAGTCCTCTACTGCGCTTGGGCGCCTTTTTCTATCACGTCAATAAATTCCAAACACCTGTAAACTCAGGCTAAATTGCTTTAGGCGCGGCGGGTGAACACGATGGTCAAATCCCGTGGTTGTCGTGGAACTGCGATCGCTATTCGGTTCTCTATGTATATTGAGGTTCCGGGGCTCACATGAATGTTAGTATCATTTGATCCGGGCGCTGATTAGGTTAGACATCCCACATGCAAAAGGAGGAGCACGCTATGGACCGCCGACGTCTTAGTTTAGGTTTAATTGCGACATTAACGATGGGGTTTACCGGCACTTTGGGATTTGCCGGCGCCAAAGCAGCTGTAAATAAGGCTGCCGCACCCAAACGGGTTCAAGTCACCGGGGAAATTATTGATACCTGGTGTTACGTCACAGAAATCATGTTTGCTCAAGGCACAGCGCACCATCAATGCGCCGTCTGGTGTGCGCTTGGCGGAATTCCTGTCAGTGTTCTGGGCAAGGATGGCAAAGTTTACATGGTATTGCGGGTTGAAGGTGATGACACCAGTGTCGCTAATCCAAAGCTTATCACAATACAGACCAGTGAAGTTACTGTTGATGGTGATTTGTATGTTCGTGATGGCGTTAATTATCTGATGGTCAACAAGATCGCGGATAACAAGGGCATAGTGAATTTAACTCAGGATGAATACGGCATTCAGCCGTTCGGGAAGTAGGTCATGCGAAGAATTTTTATAGGTGCCGGGCTTATCGCGCTTGGTGTTATTGCTAATGCCCAGGCGGCGGAAGAATGGGGCATAGACTTTGAGAAAAAGGCTCGTGTAGAAGCCAAGGTGGTTGATATGGCGTGCGAGCTTACTGGCAATTGTCCAGATAATTGCGGCAACGGAAAACGTCAGCTTGGATTGCTGATGGATGATGGGCGGCTGGTGCCTGTGATTAAGAATTTTGATATTTTTGCCGGTGCAACCAACGACCTGATCAAACATTGCAACAAGCGCATTGTTGCCGATGGATTGATGATCAGTAATCCAAAAATGCCGATGTTTGCCCTGCAGTTTTCCAAACCTGCCGAGGGTGGCAAATGGAGCCGGGCCAATCAATTCGGCAAAGATTGGAGTAAAGCCAATGGCGGGAAAAACTCCGGCCAATGGTTCCGGACCGATCCAGTCGTTGCCAGAATTATCAAAAAGGATGGTGTTTTTGGCATTCCGGGCTTGAAAGCCAAATCGGAGTAACCTGCTAATGATATCCCCCTTTACGCCTGGTTTGAACTTGAAGGTGCGATATCTGCGTCTGCTGATTTCGATGATTTTGGGATTGGCGGTGGGTTTTTCGGGCGCTAAGGCTTCTGAAAACTCATCGCCCCTGCCTCTTGCAGAATTATTCGGAGGCCCCTTCGAACTTGTCGATCACAATGGGATTACCAGGAGCGACAGGGATTTTCGCGGCAAATTTATGCTGATTTATTTTGGCTACACTAATTGTCCGGTCATATGCCCAACCAATTTACAGGAAATATCTGTGGCTGTTAAAGAATTGGGAGTGGATGCTAAAAAAGTTCAACCGCTTTTTATTTCCGTAGACCCGGCGCGTGATACGCTGGACAAACTGAAAGATTATGTGGCCAAGTTTGGGCCGCAATTTATCGGGTTGACGGGAACGGATGAGCAGATTCGGGCTGTGACAAAGGCATATAGAACCAGTCGTCGCAAGATTATATTACCCGATCAGGCCTCCAAGGAGGATTATCTCGTGCATCATTCGACCCTAACCCAACTTGTCGGTCCGGATGGAAAATTTCTGACCCTTTTTCCTCACAATACCAATGGTGTTGAAATGGCCAAGCGCATGCGCAAATATTTGGCGACGGGTCAATCATAGTTAGTTTTGCACGCCAGGTTCATGCCGAGGGTGAGATGTCTTATTTGGCGTTTGCAGTCTTGCCGATTATATATATCGAGAAACTTGCGAATTGCCGTCGGGTTTTCGTAAAGTAGTATTGAAACAAAGGTGGCGAGATGGGATGAGAAGGAATATTCTTCCAACCAGCAAGGATGCCGCATGAGTCAAGTTTATTGAGGCAGGTGCCGATTTTTTGCCAAATTGTCATGCTTAGACCAATTTAAATTTAGAACAGGGATAGTGATGGGTAATTTTATGAAACGTATTGTATTGAGTGTGTTTTGCACAATTTTGTTTGTCTTGCCGGCTTCGGCAGGAAATGGATTAATTACGGTACAAAGTTCATATTCCGTGCCAATGACCTTGGACCGTTTAACAGAGATTTTGCAATCGAAGGGCCTCACCATTTTTGCCCGAATTGACCACGCAGCCGGGGCTGCCAAGGTTGATACTAAATTGCCGCCAACCCAATTGTTGATTTTTGGTAACCCAAAACTTGGTACGCCGTTAATGACAAGCAACCGGACTGTTGGTATTGATTTGCCGATGAAAGCGCTGGCTTGGCGCGATGATGCGGGCAAGGTCTGGTTGAGCTATAATGAACCGGATTATCTGAAGTCCCGACATAAAATTGGTGATCGGGATGCTGTTTTTATGAAGATTACCGGTGCGCTTAAAAAGCTTATCGGGAAGGCCGTTTCGCCGTAATCCTGTTTAGACAGACGCTCAGAACAGAAAGGTTCACAGGCTATGTCTGGCGACAGGTTACCGCTATCCTGCTTTATAATAGCACAAGATGAAGAAGACCGTATTGGCCAGACTCTTGAAAGTGTCAGGGGTGTTTCAGACGACATTGTTGTTATTGATTCAGGCAGCAGGGACCGTACCCAGGAAATTTCAAAGCAAGCTGGTGCCAGGGTGGTTTTTAATGCCTGGCAGGGTTTTGGCCAGCAAAAGCGGTTTGGCGAAGAGCAATGCCAGCATGACTGGGTGCTCAACCTGGATGCGGATGAAGTGCTAACGCCTGAACTGATTTCGGAAATCAAATCGCTTTTCGCCCAAGGCGTGCCTGCAAAAAACGGATATTCAATAAAGTTTTTAACAGTGTATCCTGGACGTGCCAAACCGCGACTGCTTGCTGATTACCATAATTATGTCAGACTTTACGACAAGTCTAAATTACGCTTTCCGGACCATGCCTGCCACGATTCAATTGCCGTTGATCCTTCGCAAATTGGGCAACTTTCCGGCACGGCATTTCACCATTCAAATCGTTCTTTGGACCACTTCATTTCCAAGGAGAATTATTATACCACTCTTCAGGCTGCAACATTGGCTGCAAAACCCCAATGGCAGTTATATGTGCGTTTGATTTTTGAGTTCCCGTTTGCCTTTGGCCGATACTATTTTCTGCGTGGGCATTTTCTCGGAGGGGCAGTCGGATTTTCCTATGCCGTGAGCCATGCCTATTTTAGGTTCGTGAGAATTGCAAAAATGCTGGAGAAGCGGCGCAATCAAGAGTAAACGTATGCTCCGGGGGTTTAGACCCTCAATGGCTAAACGAGGATGAAGAATTGACGAAGACCTGGCTGGAACAGCCCGGAGAAGGCGCTGCTTGTACCATAATTGGTGAAGTAGCTCAGGCTCATGACGGCAGTCTTGGGGCGGCACACGCCTATATTGATGCTGTCGCCTTGGCGGGGGCAGATGCGGTAAAGTTTCAAACTCATATTGCCGAGGCTGAAAGTACGCCCCAGGAGCCGTGGCGTACAAGGTTCAGCCGGCAGGATGAAACCCGTCTTGATTATTGGCGCCGCATGGAGTTTAGCGAAGCGCAGTGGCGTGGCCTGAAGGAGCATGCGGAAGAAAAAGGTCTGATGTTTCTTTCCTCACCCTTTTCTCTTGCAGCCTTTGAGTTGTTAAATCGAATTGGCGTTGCCGGATGGAAGGTTGCTTCAGGTGAAATCACTAATTTCCAGTTGCTGGATGTTATGGGCGCAATGCCTCAACCGATCATGATGTCATGTGGCATGAGTGCTTTTGAAGAAATTGATGCAGCGGTCGAACGGGTTAAACCCGCCACAGACCGGCTGGCAGTGATGCAATGTTCGTCAATTTATCCCACCGGCCCGGAGCATGTCGGGCTAAATCTTCTTGCGGAATTTAAACAACGTTATGAATGTGCGGTTGGTCTTTCCGATCATTCTGCGACCATATTCCCCGCGCTGGCTGCAGCTACTGCCGGAGCCCAGGTGATTGAGGTGCATTTGACCTTATCGCGCGACATGTTTGGGCCCGACGTGATTGCCTCGGTTACACCTGATGAATTGCGCCAGATTGTGGAAGGTGTGCGGTTTATCGAAAAAATGCAAAGTCACCCGGTCGATAAATCCTCGCCGCTAAAAGAAACGCAGCCCTTGCGGGACATATTTTTGAAAAGTATCGTCGCGGTTGCCGATCTGCGCCAAGGAACCGTGCTGACACTGGACAATATCACCACGAAAAAACCGGGCACGGGAATTCCGGCGGATCAATTTGAGCAGACTTTAGGCAAGCGGCTTCGCCGTAGCGTAAAACGCGACATTCCGCTTGTGCCTGAGGATCTGGAAAACGGATAGTTCATGAAAAGAAAAATTTGCGTCGTTATTACAGCGCGTCCCAGTTATGCCCGCATCCGAACGGCTCTTGAAGCTATTCGCGACCATGAGGATCTTGAACTGCAGTTGGTGGTTGCCGCCTCGGCCCTGCTGGATAAATACGGCAGCGCTGTCGATGTTATTGAAAAAGAAGGTTTTAAGGTCGACCGCCGGGTGTATTCCATTCTCGATGGTGAAAATCTGGTAACCTCGGCAAAATCAACCGGTTTTGGCCTCGCCGAACTGGCAACGGTTTTTGATGATCTAAAGCCTGATATGGTTGTAACCATCGCCGATAGATTTGAGACCATGGCGACCGCAGTTGCCGGCGCGTATATGAATATTCCGCTGGTGCACATTCAAGGCGGCGAAGTAACAGGATCGATTGATGACAAGGTTCGCCATGCCATCACCAAGCTGGCAGATATTCACCTGGTATCATGTGAAGGTGCGGCTGAGCGGGTCAAGCGCATGGGGGAGGCAGATGACCGGGTAATTCTAACCGGGTGTCCCTCAATTGATATTGCCCGGATGGTCAAAGAGCAGGAAAGACCTGAAATCAAGCAGTTGATTTATGAAAAAGGCGGTGTTGGAGCCGATCTGGATATCTCTCAAGGTTATGTTGTTGTGCTGCAACATCCGGTAACTACCGAACATGAACTTGCCCGCGCTCATATTAACGAAACCCTTCATGCGGTGAGGGATACGGGGTATCCCGCCCTTTGGTTCTGGCCAAATGTTGATGCGGGATCGGATGGGACATCGGGCGGTATTCGGGCTTTTCGCGAGGCGCATCGGTTGCGCAACGTGCATTTTTACAAAAACATGCCACCGGAAGACTTTCTGCATGTTTTGATCGGCAGCAATGGAATTGTCGGAAATTCGAGTGTTGCCATCCGCGAGTGTTCGTATCTCGGTGTGCCTGCCGTCAATATCGGCACGCGTCAACGGGGGCGCGACCAGGGCCCCAATGTGGTTGATGTTTTACCTGTGCGCGAAGACATCAAACAGGCAATTCAGCAAAACTTTGCGCGCGGGCGTGTTGAAAGTGCGCAAGTCTATGGTGATGGTTATGCCGCACAACGCATTGCTGATGCACTGGCAAAGGTAGAACTTTCCATCGAGAAACCCGTTGTTTATTGACCATGAGGCCGGAGACTGCTGGCGATGATTAGAGGTAAACCATTACTGGCGGTTATACCGGTGAGGGCAGGCTCAAAAGGCATTCCGGGTAAAAACCTGAAACGCCTCGGTAAGGATACGTTGCTTGAGCGCGCCATCAAAATTGCGCAAAGGTGCCATCGGGTTGATCGCATACAGGTGTCGACCGATGATGTTCAAATGTATGAGCTTGCTCAGACATATAAGGCTGCAGCACCTGGCCTGAGGCCTCTGCATTTGGCCAGTGATAGTGCCAGAACTGCAGACGTGGTGGTGGATCTGGCTTCACAAATTGGATTTGATAGGGGTTATATCCTTTTGCTTCAGGCAACCAGCCCGCTTAGAACTCTGGATGATCTCTCGGCGTTTCTTGATCTATTTGAAACCCATACTGACGATGAGGCAGCGGTGAGTGTGTGTGCTTTGCGCGGCGCGCATCCCGAAAAACTGCTCACCGTTAGCGGGGGCAAGGTTTCGGCCTACGGCAAATCGGGCTCAGATAGGCCGCGTCAAGAAATGGCTGAGCTTTTTGAACCAAACGGGGCGTTTTATATCATCGACATTGAAACCCTGCGCCAAAGTCAAACCTTCTTGCCACCAAAAACATTGGCTTATGCCATGCCGGAGGCGCGCAGCGCCAACCTCGACACATTGACGGATTGGCAGGTGTTGGAAGCGATGATTGCCCAGGGCCATTGGTCGGTTGAGGAATATGACTGAGCCTGTCTTTTGCCAGGTTGAGAGCGATATACAAAATCAACCAGAAATCTCAAAACTATGGTTTCTTTATTGAAAGAACCCTGCTATTAAGGGCGGCATTCGCTGATGAGATACATGTCATCGGCATATAGGTTCCCTCGATCAAGAACCCAATTCGTAAATCTCGCCGGCCATCGTTTCAGGGCTAGTGAGCTTTTTGCAGTCGCGAATTTAGGACTTTATCGGGATCAAATCGAGACGGATCTATCAACTAAAGATATTCTTGACGCGGGGTGGAGCAGTCCGGTAGCTCGTCAGGCTCATAACCTGAAGGTCGTAGGTTCAAATCCTACCCCCGCAACCAAAATATACCTAATAAATCAGTATATTAGATGTATTTCGAAATATTTGAAATACATTTTTCTTTGTGCTGGGTACCATATGGGTACCACCAAAGATCAAACTAAAGCCAACTAGGATGTTTAGGTTCCGCACCAAAACCCCAGGTGGGGCTCAATGAATTGATGGAAAACCGGTCACATTCTATTTTGGTGCGTGTGACAACCAGACTGTCCTGGTGTTGGGTTGTTCGCGAACCGGATAGGGAAAAATTAGGAAATGTTGCTTGCAGCTCTGTTTCTGGTGCAGAAGATGTCCATGCATCAAATTTTCCAGGGGGAATTTTTTTATCAGCTTCTTATGAAATGTTGGTGCAGCGAATTGTGCAGCAGAATGAGTTGCAAAATTTGGCGGCAATAAATAGATATCGATCTGGTGGTAGGAAAAGGGAAGAATGTCAGGGAAGTTTTGTGCCTTAGGCTTGCCAGGCCCTAGATCTACCTCAT
>JAJFHR010000385.1 GCA_021775515.1 Hyphomicrobiales bacterium
CCGTTAGATTCAACGCCCCTGATGGTCGTGGGTTTGAGGTGTAACCCGGTGCCCGGCACCACCGTGCCGGAGGGGGCAAACACGCCCTTCATCCCGGCGTGGGCGTTGGGCGCGCCGCAGACAACCTGAATTTTCTCGGTGCCCGTATCAACCACACAGACACGCAAGCGGTCGGCATTTGGATGCTGGTCCGCGGACCTTACATGGGCGACTTTGAAAGCGCTGAGGGCTTTGGCACTATCAACAACCTCTTCAACTTCAAGACCAACCATGGTCAGCTTATCGACAATTTCCTCGAGCTCGGCTTTGGTATCAAGATGGTCCTTGAGCCAGGAGAGGGTAAATTTCATCGGCTCAACCCTCCGTGCAGAGACGGGATATCCAGTGATGTAAAACCATAGTGGCGCAACCACCTGAGATCGGCTTCAAAAAACGCGCGTAAATCCGGGATGCCGTATTTTAACATCGCCAGGCGATCAATTCCCATGCCAAAGGCAAACCCCTGATAGACTTCGGGGTCAATGTCGACGTTGCGCAGAACCTGGGGATGCACCATGCCACAGCCTAAAATTTCGAGCCAGTCATCACCTTCGCCAACGCGGATTTCATTGCCAAGACGCGCGCAACCGATATCAACTTCCAGCGACGGTTCGGTGAACGGAAAATGGCTCGGCCGGAAGCGCATTTTGATTGTGTCGACCTCAAAGAATGCCTTGCAAAACTCTTCAAGCACCCACTTGAGATGGCCGAGGTGTGTCTCTTTATCGATTACCAGGCCTTCGATCTGGTGAAACATCGGCGTATGGGTCTGATCAGAATCACAGCGGTAGGTCCGGCCAGGGGCGACAATGCGATGGGGCGGCGGACCAGCCGTCATGGTGCGGATTTGCACCGGGCTTGTGTGGGTTCGCAGCACCAGCCTTGAGCCGTCTTCCTGTTCGCCGAAGTAAAACGTATCGTGCATTTGCCGGGCAGGATGTTCAGGCGGAATATTCAGGGCGGTGAAGTTGTGAAAATCGTCTTCAATGTCGGGGCCTTCGGCGATGGCAAAACCCATATCACCAAAAATAGCGGCAATTTCATCCATCACCTGGCTGACGGGATGGATGCGGCCAGAAGTCAGCGCGCTGGCCTGAAGCGGCAGGGTGACATCCAGTTTTTCGGTTTCAAGGCGGGCATCCAAAGCTTGAGAATAGAGCACCTGCTGGCGCTGGGCGATTGCTTGTTGAACCTCATTTTTCAGGCCATTAAGTGCCGGCCCCATGACCTTGCGTTCCTCCGGGTCCATAGATCCCAGGGATTTCATGAGTTGTGAAATGCGTCCTTTTTTGCCTAGCGCTGAGACACGCACAGCTTCAAGTGCGGCTTCATCTGCAGCCGCATTTATTTCATCATTCAGGATGCGCGCGAGTTCTTCGTGATTGCTCATCTCCGACCTCAAGCATTAGTTTATCTGTGAGTAGCCTGTATACTGTTGTTCACAGCCATAGGGCGGATTACCCGAGTGCGGCTTGAGCTTTATCAACAAGCGCTTTAAAGGCTTCCGGCTCGCGCACCGCTAGATCAGCAAGAACTTTGCGGTCGATTTCAACACCGGCCCGGTCGAGCCCGTTGATAAATCGACCGTAGGTCAGGCCATTGTCGCGGGCGGCGGCATTGATGCGCTGGATCCATAAAGCACGGAAATTGCGTTTTCTTTGTTTGCGGTCGCGATAGGCATACTGACCGGCTTTTTCAACCGCCTGGTTTGCTGCGCGAAAGGTATTCTTGCGCCGGCCGTAATAGCCTTTGGCGGCTTTCATAACTTTGCGGTGGCGGGCGTGGGTGGTTACACCCCTTTTGACACGTGACATGACATATCTCCGTTAATCCGTTTGGCCAATACCAAACCTTCAAGGGTTAGCAATTAGCCGTACGGTAGAAATTTTTTGACGATTTTGGCATCCTGAGGCGACAGGGTTGTTGTCCCGCGCAGATTGCGGATATGTTTGTTGGTCCGCTTGATCATTCCGTGCTGCTTGCCGGACTGGCTCGCGCGCACTTTGCCGCTGGCGGTCAACTTAAATCGCTTTTTCGCGCCACTTTTAGTCTTAATCTTGGGCATTTTGCTTCTCTCTTAGTGATAAATATTACCTGCACAAAACACCGGTTTCCGGTGTTCAACGGCTGGCAATTCTTCTCCGCCTTAATAAAATCCCCACGAGGATTATGCTTAAAACAGGAAGCATTTTGAACCGACACGGCATGCCCTTCACGCCGGGCGGCTCCAAGGAAAGCGGGTTATACGCAGGATTGAACAGGATTGCAAGCCTGACCCAACGATATTCTTGTACGTTGCTTGGGCTACAAAATCTTCGGTTTTCACAGCTAAGAAGACGTCAGCCCAGCCCAACCCAACATGTGATTATTTTGGCGCTAAAATCATAATCATCTGCCGGCCTTCAAGTTTAGGCTCAGCTTCGACTTTGGCATAATCGTCAATGTTGTCCTTAACACGCTCTAGAAGCTGGAACCCCAATTCTTTATGGGCCATCTCCCGGCCGCGAAACCGCAGGGTTACCTTTACTTTGTCGCCGGCATCAAAAAAGCGTTTCATATTGCGCATTTTTACATCGTAATCATGCGTATCAATATTAGGCCGCATCTTAATTTCTTTGACATCAACGGTCTTCTGCTTCTTGCGCGCTTCGTTGGCCTTTTTTTGCGACTGATATTTGAACTTGCCATAGTCAAGTAATTTGCAGACAGGTGGTTTCTCGTTGGGCGAGACTTCCACTAAATCCAGTCCGGCTTCATCTGCCAGATCCATGGCTTGTTGTATGGGTATTGAGCCGTGATTTAGTCCGGTTTCATCAATTAAAACGATATCCGGTACATCAATCATGTCATTGACGCGTGGTCCCTCCCGGGACGGCGCCTCACGAAATGGTCTACGTGCTATCTTGTCCTCTCCTTATGTTTCGCCCGTTTGTGCAAAAAAACATCCTCTATTCCCCTGCCCAGGCTAATAACGCATCGCGCTGCACTTTAACTGTGATCGCTATAGGATCAAAGATAATTTAAAACAAGTCAAGAAACGCACCCAATTCACTGTTGTTTTTGGGTTAATTCACTTAATTCACGGTAAAGTTTCAACGTTGCAGCCGTCATTTTGGCTATTGAATAGGTTTGTGTGATGAATTCAACCGCTCGTTTGCCGATTAAATCAAGCTCGCTTTGGGGAACCTGCAGCGCCGTGATAATCGCCTGTGCTAAGGCATCAGGACTGTCAGGCGCAATGCGCCAGCCGGTAATTTCTGTTTCCTCGACATCAGGCTGGGCCCGTACTGTTTCACCGACAGCGCCGATATCGGTTACAATAACCGGTTTACCCATGGCCTGGGCTTCGGCGGCGACGCGGCCGAAAGCTTCCGGTACGGTTGAGGGCATAAGTACAATATCCGAGGCCAGGTAGGCTGCGGCCATATCGCTGCAATGGCCGGGAAACTTGAACACATCCTCCCCTAGCCCGTGTCCGTCGATCTGTTTTCCAAGCCGGTCGACCACGTGTTCGCGGCCCGCGGTATCGCCAGCAAAAACACAGACGAACGGCGGCACGGCACCAAGATCAATTTTGGCGACAGCCTCAATGAGCAGGCGGTGACCTTTGCGCCCGGCCAGTCTTCCCGGCAACAGCAGGACTTTTTTTGTTCTGTCCAATTGCCAATTTTCGCGCAGGCTGTGCAGTTGATTTTCACTTACCTGTTGAGGTGAAAACTCGTTGAGATCGACACCGCGGTGAACGATCTCAATTTTTTGTGCGACATTTTCATGACGCCGCCTGATTAAATCTGCGGTGTAATCGGAATTGGCGATGGTAAGATCACCGCGCGCCATAACACTGTTATATAGACGCTTGAGCGGATAGGCCTCGCTGTAAATGCTTTGATAGGTAGTGACAAAAGACACTCCAGCCTTTTCAGCCTTTCTGGTGGCAAAATAGGCACTCCAGGCCGGAGCCCGGCTGCGGGCGTGAACGATATCGACTTGCTGCTGGGCGATGATGCGTTTCAGGGTTCGTATATTAAGCCCCATCTGGAGCGGGTTTTTCGACGCCATGGGCGCGGTGATATGTTCAGCGCCTGCTGCTTCCAGATCGCCGACCAGACGCCCGCCCTGTGATATGACCAGCGCCCGCCAGCCTTCGCCAACCAGTGCGCGGGCAACTTCAACCGTGCCGCGCTCGGCACCGCCAATCTCAAGAGCGGGAATTACCTGAAGCACCGTTTTTTGCCGCGAATTAGTCTTGTGCTTTATCATGCCTCATTCCAAGGTGGCTTTATGGGTAAATTACTTCAGATGATGTCATAGGATGCCTGACGCCTCGCCGCAATTCCTCAATCTTTCCGGATCGAGAAAAATTGCCTTTCTCCATACCAAGGCAGAGCCAGAAACTGCCGGCGGCATTTTTTGGGCCGGTGGCTTTAACTCAAATATGACCGGAACAAAGGCAAGCCGCCTGGCTTTATGGGCAGCAGGGCAGGGTCTGTCCTGCACCCGTTTTGATTATTCCGGCCATGGCGCCTCATCGGGCCGTTTCGAAGATGGAACAATCAGTGATTGGCTTGAGGAAGCGCTGGTGATCTTTGACAAGGCCGCCCAGGGTCCGCAAATCCTTATTGGCTCCAGCATGGGCGGCTGGATCGTGCTGCTGATGTGCCTGGCTCATCTCAACAAGGTTGGTGTCAAATGCAGCCGGATCAAGGCCATCATACTAATTGCTCCGGCCGTTGACATGACGGAGGATTTAATGTGGCAAAGGTTTCCTCACAAGCTGCGTCAACAGATATTGGCAAGTGGTGTATTCATGCGGCCTTCGGCCTATGGCGACGGCCCCTATCCGATCACCGTGAAACTCATAGAAGATGGCCGCAAGCATCTTGTTTTTACCCGCCGCAAGACACTTAAAACCCACTGCCCGGTGCGCATCATTCACGGCCTCAAAGACAAGGATGTGCCGTGGCGGCACTCGGTGAAACTGCTGACGCACCTTAACCAGGACGATGTGCAGTTGAATTTGGTCGGCGATGGCGATCACAGATTATCGCGCGAAGAAGACATAAAGCGGATGATCGCAACGGTGGCGCTGGTTAATTGTAACTACTAAAGAGCATAGTATGGATGATCAAGACACAAACTCAACACCAGAAGATATATGGAAAGATGACCTCCTAGAGCGGCGGTCCGAGGCCGAATTGCTGATCGGGTATATAAAAAGTGTCGTAGATAGACCCATTTTGCGTGAAGATTCGAAAGCATACACAATTGCGGTTGATGCCAAATATGGAGCCGGGAAAACGTTTTTTCTACGTCGTCTAGCCCAACATCTAGCAATCGACCATCCGGTCGCATTTGTAGATGCGTGGGCAGACGATCTCGCAAATGAGCCTTTGGCCGCCTTGATGGCAACGCTAAAAAACGCCCTTGCTTCATTGATCGAGGAACCGTCTATGATTCGCGACAATTGGAAATTGTTCGCCCAGAAGTCAGGAAAAGTTGCAGCTATCGCCACCAAGGGCCTTTTAAAAAAAGGAGCTGGGCTAATCATCACGGCAGGTGCCGTCGAAACTTTAAACGACATTATGTTTAGCGAGAACAACGAGGTTCAGGAGGTGATTGAGTCAGAATTGAAGAAAACAGGCAAAGATGTGATTGAAAGTACCGCAGGGGCATTCAATCACATCGAACCTACCCGTCTCATGGAGGCGCAGATTGAAGCATTTGAGGATGGTCAAGTTGCCATTCGCGAGATGAAGAAAAGCTTGGAGACCCTCGTTAATTCATTGGATGGTAAAGACCACCACGCACCCATAGTGATTTTCATAGATGAATTAGATCGTTGCCGCCCAACATATGCAGTTAAATTGCTGGAGGAAATCAAACACCTTTTCGATGTGCCGGGTCTTGTGTTCATTTTTGGAATGAATGGAGATCAACTAGGGCATTCCCTTTGTTCAGCATATGGCCCGAATTTTGATGGCGCAGCCTATCTCCGTAGATTCATAAATAGACGATACCTACTAGCTACGCCTAAATTAGATCTGTTGGTGAAGACCCTCCTGAAAAAAACAGAACTTGATACTGATCGCTTCCAATTTCCACCAACACAGATTAACGGAAACCACGCGCACAAGCCTGATGCGGAGAACGTCATTGCAAAATACATGAGTGCATATGGGCTTGTGGCTCGCGATGCCTTTGAGGTAGTAGATATGTTGCAAACCTGCACAAATCTCACGAACACTGCCAAATTATTAATGGGCTATTTGCTGCCACTGATACTCAGTAGAATTCTTGGTGCTGAAGCTGGCAGTTTATTGGAGCTTAAGATCAAGGCAGACGATTGGGTCCTGGTACTCGGGCCTGGCACTCAAAATCGCGATGATAATTATGACATAGGGCGTTTTGCCTCAGAAATTGCCGAGATGGTGAAAAATGGATTTCAGAAATACAGTATCGATTCAGACGACCCAGACTACTATCCTATTGCCGCTTTGTTGGATGCGGCAAAAAGTAGTGAAAATCTTCGGGGTAGCCAACTAGCCGATCCCGCAAATTATGGGAAACTATTAGAGACTGTTGGTCGATTCTCTAACCCGCAGCTTGAGCCCTAATCCGAGCGATCAGGTGATTAAGCGCCAGCGGCCAGCGCCTGCATGCCTTCGCGGTAGGTCGGGTATTTCAGCTCGACCTTGAGCTCGGTTTTGATCTTTTCATTGCTGACTTTTTTGCTTTCAATTACCAATTACGCAATTACGGTAACAGTTTACCAGCAATTACGCAATTACGGTGACAGCAATTACCAATTACGGTGCAATTACGGTGACAGTTTACTAAATGCACTAATTCTGTAATTCAATCACCGTAGTTTCGTAATTTCAATCCACTGATCGGGTGATTAAGCGCCAGCGGCCAGCGCCTGCATGCCTTCGCGGTAGGTCGGGTATTTTAGCTCGACCTTGAGCTCGGTTTTGATCTTTTCATTGCTGACTTTTTTGCTTTCGGAATAAAAACTGCGCGCCATATCGCTCATGACGGCCGCATCAAAAGGCTCTTCGGGCGGCGGATCAATGCCCAATAGTTTGGCGGCAAATTCAATCACATCTTGCGGCGGTGCAGCTTCATTGTCGCAGACATTGTAAACGGCGCCGGGCTTGGGACTATCGATGGAAGCCTTCAGCGTCCGGGCAATGTCTTGCACATGAATACGGCTGAAAAACTGACCCGGTTTGATGATGCGGCGGGCTTTTTTCTGTCTTAGTTTTTCAAGCTGATTTCGTTTCGGCCCATAAATCCCGGCAAGTCTGAAAACATGCACCGCAAGGCCGCTGTTACGACATAATTCCAGCCATTGTTCCTCTGCCCTGCAGCGCCAGAGCCCGCGCTTCATGCCGGGATTTGTATCCGAGGTTTCATCAACCCAACCGCCCTGGCGGTCGCCGTAAACCGCGGTTGTCGAGAGATAACCCAGCCAGTTAAACTGAGAGGCCCGCGCTTTGATGTCTGCGTGCAAAACCTGCAAAACCTTATCGCCGTTTTCGCCCGGTGCGATCGATTGCAGCAAATGGCTGGCCTGGTTTATTCTTGCAACCACTTCATCGCTGCGGGTTTTGCCGTCAAACAGGACCATGTCAAAGCCCATTGCTTCAAGCTCGTTTCGTTTATCCGCGCTTTGGCAGGTGCCGCTGACCCGCCAGCCGTTTTCCATCAGCATCCGGCCGAAGACCTGGGCTGTGTAACCTAATCCAAAGCAAAAAAGATGCGGCATCAGTTTTTCCACAGTTGAGGGGCGGGACTAATTCGCCTGTTGGCCGATATTGGCGCCGAGCGCGTTCATTTGTTCAACGAAGGCTGGAAAGCTGGTGGCGATCATGGAGCCATCATCAATAGTTACAGGATTTTCGCTGGCCAGCCCAAGGATTAAAAACGCCATGGCGATGCGGTGATCCATATGGGTTTTTACGGTTGCCCCGCCGGGCACCGGGCCTCCGGTTACGATGAGATTATCTTCGCCTTCGAGATGACCAACCCCGCACGCCTTAAGCCCTGCCGCCATTGCCGCTAACCGGTCACTTTCCTTAACGCGCAATTCGCCCAGCCCCGCCATCCGGGTTTGGCCTGCAGCGCAAGCTGCGGCAACGCACAGGATGGGGTATTCATCAATCATGCTCGGCGCTCTGTTGGCGGGGACATCCACGCCTTTAAGAGCGCTCGCTTTGATCTTGAGGTCGCCGATGGTTTCACCACCAGCCTCGCGCTCATTTACAATGGTGATGTCTCCGCCCATTTCTCTCAAGGTCATGATCAATCCGGTGCGCGTGGGGTTTAACATTACATCACTCAAAACCACATCGGAACCCGGCGTAATCAGGGCTGCAACCATCGGAAACGCCGCCGAACTTGGATCGGCAGGAACAATAATATGGCCGGGGTTGAGTTCAGGCTGACCGGTGAGTTGAATGCGCCGGCCGCCGTTGTCAGGTTCAATTTTTACCTCGGCGCCAAAAAACTCCAGCATTCTTTCAGTATGATCGCGTGTCGGCACGGGCTCGATCACCGTCATGATGCCGGGAGTGTTCAACCCGGCCAAAAGAACGGCGGATTTGACCTGCGCTGAGGCAACGGGAAGCGTATAGCTGATCGGCATCGGATCTCGTGCCCCTTTTAAGGTTACGGGCAGCCTGCCGTCGTCACTGTCCAAAACCGTTGCGCCAATATCTGCCAGGGGAGTGAGGATGCGCCCCATCGGCCGCCCGGATAACGAGCTGTCGCCGGTGAACCTGACGGTCATGTTGTGGCTGGCAACCAATCCCATGCACAGGCGCACACCGGTGCCCGAATTGCCAAAATCCAAATCAGACGCCGGTGTGCTGAGGCCGCCGGTGCCGACACCGCGGACGGTCCACTCACATTTAGCGGTTTGGTCAATTTGACCACCCAGCGCCTGCATGGCTCTGGCAGTGGCCATAATATCTTCAGCTTCGAGCAGATTTGAAATCCGCGTTTCGCCCACACAGGAAGTCCCGAGAATCAATGAGCGATGAGAGATTGATTTGTCACTTGGTGCCCGTAGTTGCCCGCGTAGCGGGCCGGAATTGCGGCTGGAAAGGTGTTGTGTTTTGACCATAAGAGTGTGCTGAATGAAACCTAATTGAAATTCTTGTCTCGAAGTGTTTGACACCAAGCTTAGTCCATGGCAAGGGATGCCGCGCGTTTTTGGATCAAATAGAGAGGGATAAAGTGGCAAAACCAGAACTTGGGACCAAACGTGAATGCCCTGAATGTGCTGCGAAATTTTACGATCTCGCCCGCAGTCCTTGTGTATGTCCTAAATGCAGCTTCAGTTATGAACCGGATGTAGCAGTCGTGCGCACTGCAGAAAAAGTCAAACCAAAGGAAGTGGTGAAAAAACCACCCGTTGAAGCAGAACAGGTTGAAACCGTAAGCCTTGATGAACTCGGGGCCGAGGAGCAGGACGCTCAATCCGATTTGGACGATGGAGATGAGGCTGTTTTGGCGGATATCGAGATTGTCGACGATAGCGTTGACGTTGATGATGACGATGATGACTTAAATGACGCATTTCTGGATACTGATGATGATGATGAAACAGATGTAACCGGCATTATCGGCACAGGTATCGGCAAAGGCGACAACGACACTTAAGGTGGTTTTTTATTTCAGGTGGGCCGAGGTGAAAATTTTCCTTGATTAGGAACATTCCGCACCCTAAGTTCCACCTCGCATGCACCTATTTTCCAACAACAGGCGACTGAAAATTTGCCTGAGGTGTATAGACGGGGCTATAGCTCAGTTGGGAGAGCGCTTGAATGGCATTCAAGAGGTCGGCGGTTCGATTCCGCCTAGCTCCACCAAACCTTTTTTACCCATTGATTTAATTGTATTTTTATTGTGTTTAATCATGCGGGCTTTAATTTGAATCAGTCTAACAACATGAATTTGTTACTTATTTCTGGTTCGACTTTGGTTGAATTCAATCGGACAGCGTTTTCTTGCGCGCGTCGTATTCATTTTTGTCGATCTCGCCTTTCGCGAAGCGCTCCTTGAGGATGTCGAGTGGCGTAGTTGGCGGGGGGGCGTTGAGGCCGCCCGGCTTGCTGCCGCCGAACGAGCGGACGAGTAAGACAACGAGCAGGATAATCCCGCCCCAAAAGACGATCATCATCACTCCGCCGAACATCATATGTCCCCATCCCCACCCCCAATTGCCCCACCGGTTCCAGTCATCCGTTGGCTGAGCCAGGCTTGATGTCACCCAAAGAAAGGAGAACAGTGTTGAAATCACATATGTGCAGATCCGATTCATATCCAATCTCCGCGTTAATGGTTTTTCTCAATTTGATGCTAGTTGGTAAATTATTCTGATGTCCGAGTTGGGTCAACTGATTTACCCGCTTTCGGGTGCGCTAAACGATTTCTCTTTGTACACGCGCCCGTTTACAATACGTTCTAGGTCCAGCGCCACCTGATTTCCGAAAAACTTTGCGTCGGTTTCGCGATGACGCAATGAGCGTATGACAGAACGCGATTGCAGCGGCATGATCGGAATTTAAATCCAATTTCGCTCGCATGTAATTCAACAACGCGACAATTCCGTTGGCAGATAGCTTTCATGGCGAGTTTAATGCCAAAACCATGCGCCGATTAGCGTTTTCTTGGTTGCTAAAATCTCGACATTAATTGATCCAGATCATGGAATCTCCAGGTCAGCTGTTTACGATTTCGGTTCCGGCACCCGAAAAAGGTGGAGGTTTTACATGGTTGATCACGACAATAGGCGTGACGGCGTAACGCGCGCGCGGGATTTAACTTCCGGCGCGAACATGGATGGTATTGCTGCTTCTGGATTTCCCATTCTCGCCCGAACGGATTTCTCGGATACCACATTCCTGCTTGAAATTTACCATCCGACAATGGCTAGAGCCGCACGTCCGGGCCAATTCGTTATTCTGATTGCGCACGATCATGGCGAGCGCATTCCTCTTACGATTGCCGATTTTGATCCGGCAAAAGGGACCATAACCCTGGTTATCCAGGCGGTTGGCAAGACAACCCGAGAGATGCAACGCGATTTTCGCAAAGGCGGTAACATTTTAGGCATGGTCGGGCCAATGGGCGAGCCCAGCCATATTAGCGAAGCCAAAAAAGTAATCTGCGTCGGTGGTGGTTTGGGAGTGGCGCCGATATTTCCTCAGGCTCGCGGGTTCAAACAGGCTGGCGCCTATGTCATCGGCGTGGTTGGATTCCGCAGTTCCGACCTGATCTTCTGGGAGGACAAGTTCCGCCAGGTTTGTGACGAATTCATGATTTGTACGGACGATGGGTCGGCTGGGCTCAAGGGTCTGGTGACTGAGGGCATAGAAGCAGCCATCGCCCGCCACCCGGACATAGATGAAGTGGTCGCCATCGGCCCGCCTATTATGATGAAGGCTTGCGCCGAAGCCACCCGCCCGCACAAAATCAAAACCATCGTCAGCCTTAACCCAATCATGGTTGATGGCACTGGCATGTGCGGCGGCTGCCGGGTGAGAGTAGGTGGGCGTATTAAATTCGCCTGCGTCGATGGCCCCGATTTTGATGGCCACGACGTCGACTTCGACGACCTCATGACCCGCCTGCAACGTTTCAAGGAAGACGAACGCATGGCACTTGAGAAATGGTCGGAAAATTGCCGGCGGCTGGCCCTTGAGCCGAGCCAGACCGGCGAAAAGGGAGGGAGTTGAGCAATGGCGCGCAAAACCATCCGGACCATCCCGCAAGAACGTGCGGTCATGCCGGTTCAAGAACCCGAAATTCGCACCGGTAACTTCGATGAAGTAGCACAAGGTTTTAACCTGGAAAACGCTTTAATTGAATGTGAGCGCTGCCTAGTGTGCCCGCAGGCCGCCTGCATCGCGGGATGTCCCGTGGGCATCGACATTCCGGGGTTTATTTGCAAGATCATCGATAAGGACTACCGCGGTGCCTACAACCTGATGACAGATGCCAATTTTTTGCCGGCTATTTGCGGTCGGGTGTGCCCTCAGGAAGATCAATGCGAGGGAGTGTGTCCGGTCGGTGACACACTCGAACCAGTGGCTATTGGCCGTCTGGAGCGCTGGCTCGGCGACTTGGCTATTGCCGAAGGATGGACAAAAGAAAGCCACATCGAACCCAACCGATTCAGGGTCGGCATTATCGGCTCTGGACCAGCGGGAATGGCCTGTGCAGCAGACCTGGCCAAAGCCGGATGTGCTGTAACCGTCTATGAGGCGTTGCACGAACCGGGTGGAGTTTTGCGTTATGGCATTCCCGAATTCCGCCTGCCCAATTCGGTGGTCGACGCCGAAATTGGAAATCTCATCAAACTCGGCATCGAAATCAAATGCAATACCCTGGCAGGACGGCTGTTCACGGTTGAAGATATGATTGGCGAGATGGGATATGATGCTGTTTTCATCGGCACTGGGGCAGGTTCGCCGAGGTTTATGGACATTCCGGGAGAAAACCTGAATGGCGTGCTCTCGGCTAATGAGTTGTTGACGCGCTGCAATCTGATGAAAGCGGGTCAATTCCCTGAATACGACACACCCTTGCATCTCGGGCGCCGGGTGGCGGTTATTGGTTCCGGCAATACGGCAATGGACGCAATGCGGGTGTCGCTGCGTCTCGGTGCCGAAAAGGTCTATTGCGTCTACCGCCGCACTGAAGCGGAAAGCCCCGCGCGTGTTGAGGAAATCCACCATGCGCAGGAAGAAGGAATTGAGTTTCATTGGCTAACCGCACCGGTCGAGATTTTGGGCGACAGTGACAGCAATGTGCGTGGCATGAAATGTATCCGCATGGAACTTGGCGAACCCGATGCCTCGGGGAGGCGGCGGCCCGAACCTATCGAAGACAGCGAATACGAATTTGAAACGGATATGGTGGTTTACGCCATCGGCACCACTGCCAACCCGATCCTGGGCCAGACATCGCATATCCGCCTTAATGAGCGCGGGTATATAGAAACTGACGAGAACCTCGCAACCTCGCTGGCCGGAGTTTATGCCGGTGGCGATATCGTCACCGGTGCTGCTACCGTTATCCTTGCCATGGGCGCCGGTCGCAAGGCAGCGCGCAGCATCAAGACCTATCTTGGTATTCGCGACAGTGAAACTGCTCATCGACCGGAATATGCAACCATTGAGACATCGATGTTCGGCATTGACCGTGCAGAGCGAAATTTTGTGCGCGTCAGGCTGGAATGAGGCAAGCGGAGAATGAGTATGAGTAGTCAAGCGAGCAAAAAAAGCAAACCGGCAAAACAACGGCCTGGCAACGGTGAGACTCGCTTGAGCGAAGCACCAAAACCACGCCCCGCTTTGTTGCTTGATGAGCACATCGTCGAAATCGTAAGCGATTCAGGCGAAGGTGCACAGCGCTGTGGGCAATCGTTTGGGGCAATCGCGGCACGTCTTGGAAATGGCATCTGGACTGTTGAAATTATTCCCGCTGAGATCCGGCCACCGCCGCGCAGCATTGCCGGAGCCAGCGGCAACCGGGTTCGTCTGGCCTCCTACCGCGTTACCAATGGTGGTGATGAAGCCGACGTAGTGGTCGCCTTCAACGAACAGGTTTTGCTCAGCCGCGTACGCACAGGCGAGATAAAACCAGGTGGCATCATTTTGCTGGAAAACATGTGGCAAAACGATCGAGATGAAACCATCGCTGCCGGCTATATGAAGGTCTGCGAGGAAATCAGGGCTGCGGGATACCGGCTTTACGAAATTCCGATGGAAGCAGAGTGCATGAAATATGTACCTGATCCGCGGCGCGGCAAAAACATGTTCGCACTGGGTATGCTGTGCGGAATTTACAGTCTCGACGCGGAGATTGCACGTGCTCAGGTGCGTTTCGTATTTGCCAAGAAAGACCAGAAGATTATTGATGCCAACATCGAGTTGCTCGATGCTGGGCGCGCCTGGGCTCTGGAAAACCTGGATCTCAAGTTCGCCGTCCCCGCCTCCAAAACCAGCGAGCCGCAGGTCGTCATGAACGGTAATGCAGCTCTGGCACTTGGTGTGGTCGCTTCAGGCATGGAGGTATGCGCCATGTATCCGATCACACCTGCAACCTCGGCCTCACATTATCTGAGCGAAATCTTTGAGAAGGTCGGTTGTGTTGTACATCAAGCCGAAGATGAAATCTCCGCCTGCGCCTTTGCTATCGGTGCATCTTATGCCGGCAAATGTGCCGTCACCATCACTTCAGGACCTGGCCTATCGCTCAAACAGGAAGCAATTGGCCTTGCGGTCATGGGCGAGATTCCGCTGGTAGTCGTTAATGTGCAGCGCGGCGGACCGAGCACCGGTCAACCGACTAAGGCGGAACAGGGCGATCTTCTGGCGGCATGTTTTGGCGGTCACGGCGATGCACCCAAGGTGGTATTGGCCGTCTCCAGCATCGAAGATTGCTTCTACTCCATCATCACCGCGCGCAAAATCGCCGAAACATTCAATATGGTCGTGATCGTGCTTTCTGATGCAAGCCTGGCCACCGCCCAGCAACCGTTTCCCCGGCCCAGCTTCAATGAAGGGTGGCTGGCGCCGCCGATTGACCAAAGCGCCGTTCCCGAAAACGCGCTACCCTACGACTGGGATAGCCGCACCGGGATCGCCCCGCGCTTTATTCCCGGACAACCTGGCGGCATGCATTGTCTCACCGGATTAGCCCATGATCGCCTCAGTCACGTAGCCTACGGGCCAGAGATAAACGAAGAGGGTATCCGCCAGCGCAGCCACAAGCTGGCTACCTTCCAGAAGACCCTTAAAACGCCAAAGGTTTTTGGCGATAAAGATGGTGACCTGCTTCTCGTCGGTTGGGGCAGCACCTGCGGAGCCATTGAGGAAGCGGTTGAAACTCTGCGCGCCCGAGGGCATCGGGTATCGTCCATCCACCTGAAGTTCCTGCAACCCATGGCCTCAGGCATCGGAGATATCTTACAGCGCTTCGACAAGGTCATGACTATTGAAAATAACTGGTGCGATTCACTTGATGAAGATCTGATCAATGAAGAAAACCGCCGGTATTCGAACTTGGCGTTGCTGCTCAGAGCTCGTTACCTGGTAGATGTGGATTGCTGGGGTGAGGTCAGGGGACAACCGCTAAAGCCTGGCGCGATTGTTAAGGCAGCGCTGCCGAAGCTTGAGAAAGTATAGGAGACGACCATGACTGCAACCATGACCCAATGCCTGCTGCGACTGGTCGAAGAAGATTACAAGCTTTCAGATTATCAAAGCGAGATCGCGCCACGCTGGTGTGCGGGTTGCGGTGATATCGGCATTCTAACGGCCATCCAGCGACTCTGCCGCGACGAGCAGATAATGCCGGAAAAAACCGTTTTTGTTTCCGGCATCGGATGTTCGAGCCGCCTTCCACACTATATGAATGCCTATGGGTTTCACGGTCTGCACGGCCGGGCCTTGCCGGTCGCAGAGGGTGTCAAGCTGCGGCGGCCGGATCTGGATGTGTTTGTGACCACCGGCGATGGAGATTGCTGCAGCATTGGTGCCGCCCACTGGCTTCATGCAATCCGCTATAATATGAATATGACCGTGCTCCTGCATGACAATCAGGTCTATGGCTTGACCAAGATGCAGGCATCCCCCACCTCGCCGCGTGACTTGAAGACCAATACCACGCCTTATGGCGCTTATCTAAACCCGCTCAACCCGCTGACCGTAACCTTGGGCGTAACGAACGTTTCATTTGTTGCCCAGGCGGTGGACTGGATTCCCGACCTGCTGTATGACATTATCGCCCAGGCCCACCGCCACCGCGGCCTTTCTTTTGTGCGCGTGCTGCAGCGCTGCCCCGAGTTCATGAACCACCGCTTCGATGAAGCAGTGCACGATCCCTCGAAAACGCGCATCCTCACTCACAGCGATGGCCTCCGTCTCAAACCTGAAATTTCACGCATTTATCGCAACCAGGAGACACACGACCCGCTCGATATGCCGCGCGCGTTAGCAATCGCCGCACTCAGCGACGAAATCCCGGTCGGTGTGCTTTATCGCGATCCCTCGGTGCCCTGTTACGAGGAACTGCGCGAAGCCGAAAGACCCAATACGCCGGATCTGATACGCACTGTGCTCGACGAGGAGTTTGACAAGGTCACCATCTGGCCACAGGTAGAGGACGCATCAACCGGCGTGGAGTAAACTGTCATGAACCAGGTATCTGTACCCTTAACAAAGTCAGTCGCACCTGATAATCGGGCCGAGCCTGCTGAGGGTGCGTTGATGTTGCGGCCCGCTCTGTTTGCCCGATATAATGTCTTGGGGCAGCTGCGCTACGACTTCCCTCTGGTGCTGGTTGAAAGCGATGGCGACGGCACGGTGCTGCAGCCGCTGAGCAACATAATGGACGGTATTTTACGCGAGACTGCCGCCCCCGGCGCTGACGGCGAAGTTCTGCGCCAGCAAGTGCTCAGACTTGAAAATTCCATTCGGGAGCGCGTAGCAAGTGGCAAACAAGACACTTTGACCAACCTTTGGCGGCGTTGTGCCGCTAAACTGCTCGCGGCCAGTGGTGAACCTGCATTCGGACCACTCGACACCAATCTAGACCGCGCGCGCGAGGCTTTGCGTGTCGATGGCCCGGTCATCGATTGCAACGTGGCCACACCCAAAGCTGTCTTCATTCATGCCTGGAAGGCCGTTCATGCGGCCAAAGCCAAGGAGTTTCGTAAAAAGGTCGACGGGTTGATCCTGCGGCTTTCGGATATTCTCAAAGCAGACTTCATGAAGTCTGATGAAGCACGCACTCCGGCGGCTCTCGAAAGCTCGATCGGCACATCCTTTAGCACAACCTTTGATTTTTATGCCCTATCTCGCGTCCTGTCGCACGGACAATCCGATGAACGCTCGCCCGATGAGCGTCAACGGCGCATCCACTGGGCGTTGTATGTTCTCAGGTCGCAGCGTTTCTACGCGCCCGGGCGAAGTTCAGAACGCAAAGCCGGGCAGCCTGAGCCCCACGACTTTATCTTCGAGAGTTGTGCGGCAGCGCTAGATGCCTTTCGCGAGCGCCTGCCCGAGGTTATCGAGTTTATCAAGGCGCTAACCATAGCAGAACTTGAGATTGAAAATAAGTACCGCGCAACCCTGCACGACCCTGTATTTGAG
>JAJFHR010000386.1 GCA_021775515.1 Hyphomicrobiales bacterium
GGTGGGTGGCATCGATAAGCATTTTATTGGCCATAAGTTAGGTTCTCCACGGGCCCTGAAATGCCGGGGTTGATTGGTGGTGTCGTCACCACGCAGAACAAGCCTCAGGCTGGCAAGGGCGCCGGATGATAGGTGATTGTGTAACACAGAACGTGTGCGAACTTTGCAAACCAGGATAACATCCTTATCGGTTTGGCTCCGCATAACAAATTGGCTTGGCCCGTTTAACAGAGCTCGCAAAAGCCTTTGATTCGCCCACATTCGATACATTTAAACTCTGTCCTATTAATTTTGGACGTTTTCGGTTTGCTTGCGCCGATCAGCCGCTACAAACGGGCTGCCGACAATCTCAATTCCGGTTCAATTTAATGATCCGGCTAATAATTGCGTTTATCGCGCTCGCCAAATCGGCAATACACTGACGCAAAATTCATCATTTGCTCCAAAATCTGGCGGTAAAATACGACCCTAGCGTGCACATTTGATGCAATGCCAGTGCCATGTTGCCGGCGCATTTGATGTGAAAACTTTTGGTTTCTATCAAATTTCGGCCTCATTCTAACTTGAGAATGGCCAATTGCTACCAGCTCACAACCAGAAGAGCTGAATCTCTTACATGTTCTTTTACGAAGTGCGGAAATGATTGGCAAGCAAACATTCTAACCAGAGATATGTATATTTAACGTAAAATGAAAGATAACTGTGTCAATCAGTTGGAAAAACCTTGCTGAACTATGGGTTTGATGATCAGCTTGGAATCAAAAGGGTAATCGAAAATAGTTATCCCTAGTAGCATCATAGATGCCTCTTAGGTGAGCATAATATATGCCCCCTAGATGAATCCACAGCCATGCGTAGCATTTTATGGGCTGTGAAGGAAAGCTTTCAGACAGGCAAAGAAATACACGTGAGCGGAAACCAAATTTATATCAAAAAAAGCACTTCTGGTGGAGCCGGCGGCAATTTTGATTTGCTAGGGGGTTTTTTTGACCTGAAGGTTTCATTGGCAATTTTGATGTTTGCCCTGGCAGGTGTTTTTTCCTCTTCCGTAGATGTTGTCGCACAAAAGGCCAGCAAACTGGTTCCTAAGGCGTCGAGCGCTCGGTTGGGCGGAGATGAACAGAGCACCAGATTTGTAGCCGACATCTCAAGTGCTGTCGGCTACAGTGTATATGTGTTGCCAGATCCGTTCCGAGTGATCATTGATTTGCCTGAAATCGATTTTCAACTTCCAACCGGCCGTGGAAATTCCGGTCGGGGACTTGTTACCGGATATCGTTTTGGTCTTTTTTCACCAGGCAGATCGCGCATTGTTATTGATACCCGCGCGCCGGTTTTGATCGAAAAATCGTTTGTTATCCCCGCAACGTCAAAAAAACCTGCCCGGCTGGTCGTGGACATAGTCAAGACCGACAGGCAAACTTTTCTCAAACGCCGCGAGAATCTTGCCAAAGCGCGACCAAATTCTGCGAAAACCGCGGCAATACCCTTGCCCAAACCCAAACCACGCGACAGTTTTATTGCTGGTCTTACCAGAAAATCAGACCGGCTGGCACAACGCAAAAAGAAGACCATAATTATAGATCCCGGCCATGGTGGAATTGATTCCGGTGCCGTCAGTAAAAAAGGGCTGGCGGAAAAAGATGTTGTGCTGTCGGTCGGTATCATACTTAAAAAAACTCTACTGGCGACCGGCAGATATGACGTAAAAATGACTCGTAAAGATGACACGTTTATCTCACTGCGCAAGAGAGTGGGATTTGCCCGCCAGAATTTTGGTGATCTTTTTATTTCGCTTCATGCCGACACCGTGAAGTTTTCCTCGGTGCGCGGGGCAACGCTCTATACGCTTTCGGAAAAAGCATCGGACAAGGAAGCTGCCGCGCTGGCGCAGAAAGAAAACCGTTCCGACATCATTGCCGGTGTTGATCTCGCCGAAGAAAACGACGTTGTTACCGATATTCTGATTGATTTGGTTCAGCGTGAAACCAAAAACCATTCAGTCTATTTTGCGCAAACAGTTGTCGAATCGCTTGATGGTATTACACGGATCAACAAAACCCCGCACCGTTTTGGCGGTTTTGTGGTGCTCAAGGCACCCGATATCCCGTCAGTTTTGCTCGAAATGGGCTTTTTGAGTAATGGTAAAGATTCCCAGCTGTTATCTTCGACCAAATGGCGTCGCAAGATTGCCAAGGCTGTAGCCCGTGCGGTCGATAAATATTTCAATGCTAAAATCGCAAACAAACCTCTTTGATCGAAGGTGTATACAAATCGCAGGGGCGAGTGTTAAACAAGGGAAATCATGCGGGATCAAACCCTTATTTGGCCCAGACCTCGCCACATTTTTTTCATAAGTATAGATAGTTAAGCAAAATTTGAAGGTTTAATCCAACGGTATGATCCGGTTCATCAGTTATATGTTTGGGGCTGGCTGCCTGCTTTTTTTTGCAGGTATGGCAGTTGTAAGTTATGTAGTTTGGGGTGTTGCTAAAGAACTGCCCAATTATGATGCGCTGGCTAGATACTCACCACCAGTTATGACCAGAGTACATGCGGGCGATGGCCAATTATTGGCGGAATATGCGCGTGAGCGCCGCCTTTATGTGCCAATTAATACGATCCCGGACCTGATGATCCGGGCCATTTTATCGGCTGAAGATAAGAATTTTTTTGAACACAGCGGCATAGACCTGCAAGGTGTTATGCGGGCGGTGCTGGTGAATTTGAAAAATGCTCAACGCGACAGGCGTCTGGTTGGGGCATCGACGATTACGCAACAGGTTGCAAAAAATTTCCTGCTGACGAGTGATGTCACCGTCGAAAGAAAACTCAAGGAAGCCCTCCTGGCTTTGCGCATAGAACAGGCCTTTTCAAAAGAGCAGATACTGGAGCTTTATCTCAACAAAATTTATTTTGGCCTCGGGTCATATGGTGTGGCGGCGGCGTCTTTGAATTATTTTAGTAAGCCGCTGGATAAACTGACCATTGCTGAAATGGCATACCTTGCAGCCCTGCCCAAAGCGCCAGGGAATTACCATCCCTTTCGCGCCACCAAGCGGGCGATTGAACGGCGCAACTGGGTGATCGGCCGGATGCTGGAGAATGGACATATAACCGAGCAACAGGCGCAAGATGCCAAGGCGACAAAGCTTGATGTCAGCCCAAGGCCGTATGGTGCACGACTGTTTGCAGCAGATTCATTTGCTGAAGAAGTCAGACGCCAGATTATTTCCCTTTACGGTGAAAAGACCCTCTATGAAGGAGGTCTTTCAGTCCGCACGACACTTAATCCCCAAATGCAGATTATGGCCCGCGAGGCACTGGTCAAGGGTTTGGTAGCCTACGATCGCCGCAAAGGATGGCGTGGTCCGGTTTCAAACGTCAAATTTAGTGGCGATTGGGGAATTGCGGTCGCCAAAATACCTTCGCTTCCTGATATAGATCCATGGCGCATGGCTGTCGTGTTGGAAGTAACTGACGATGCGGCAACAGTCGGCCTTCAGCCGGCCAAACTTGTCTCAGGACAACTTTCCGGCGAACGCAAAACCGCTAAAATACC
>JAJFHR010000387.1 GCA_021775515.1 Hyphomicrobiales bacterium
AGCCCAGGCGCATCAACTGATCATAGCGGTAACGCGGCACGAAGGCCTTGACCATGGCAAACATGAAAAATACCGCACAAATCTTGACGATAAACCAGATAATCCCCGGCACCCAGGTAAACGGCGCAAAATTGAAGGGCGGCAGCCAGCCGCCGAGAAACAGAATACTGATCATGGCGCACATCAAAACAATCGCCACATATTCACCCAGCATGAACAAAAGGTAAGGTGTTGACGAATATTCCACCATGTACCCGGCAACCAGTTCGGATTCAGCTTCCGGCAAATCAAATGGCGGCCGGTTGGTTTCCGCCAGCGCTGAAATAAAGAAAATTACGAACATTGGGAACAATGGCAAAAAATACCAGTTCAGGAAACTTGCCCAGGGTATACCAAAATAATCGGCCAGCCCGGTAGCCTGTGCATTGACAATATCACTGAGGTTGAGTGATCCAGCAACCAGCAGAACGGTGATGATAACAAAACCGATGGAGACTTCGTAAGACACCATTTGAGCGGCAGAACGCAAGGCGCTCAAAAACGGATATTTTGAATTAGACGCCCAGCCCCCCATGATAATGCCATAAACACTAAGAGAGGAAATGGCAAAAATATAGAGAATTCCAATGTTAACATCGGCGATGACCCAGCCGTCTGCCACCGGCACAACCGCCCAGGCTGACAATGCCAGGATGCAGGTCACCAGGGGAGCAAGCAAAAATACACCCTTATTTGCTCCCGATGGTATAATCACTTCCTTCAGCACAAACTTCAACAGATCGGCAAACGATTGCAACAATCCCCAGGGGCCAACAACATTGGGGCCCCGGCGCATTTGAACCGCAGCCCAGATTTTCCTGTCGGCATAAAGCAAATATGCAATGACCACCAGCAAGCCCGACAGCAAAAGGACACTTTGTCCGGCGATGATCAAGACCGGTATTACATAGGTCCAAAAGAATTCAGCCATGGGTGCCGGTCCCCTTTTCGCCGAGTTGGGCGCGCAAAGCGCTGCATTCAGCCATCGTTGCCGAAGCGCGGGCAATCGGGTTTGTCAGGTAAAAGTCTTCAATAACATTGGCAAAACTCTCCCGCGTCATTGCAGCCGTCGTGCGCGCCAATTTGAGAAGACCTTTGATATCGCCGGGTTCTATCTCGTCAATTCCCGCCAGGTGTGGTGCCTGTGCATACATCGCCACCCGCAAACTTTCTAACGTATCATAGGGCAGCCTGACCCCAAGTTCAGCCGACAGCGCGCGCAGGATGGTCCAGTCTTCACGCGCATCTCCAGGGGGAAAAGCTGCACGGCGCGCCAATTGCGCGCGACCTTCCATATTTACATAAGTGCCTGATTTTTCGGTATAGGCCGCCGCAGGCAAAATAACATCGGCACGATGAGCTCCAGCATCGCCGTGACTACCCTGGTAAACGACAAAGGCCGAGCCCAACTTGCTGCAATCAATTTCATCAGCACCAAGCAGGTAAACCACATCGATCTCGCCTTTTTGAGCGCCGGTCAAAATTCGCGCCGTGGATCTGCCGCCTTTTTCCGGCACCAGTCCCAAATCCAATCCGGCGACACGGGAGGCAGCGGTATGAAGCACATTGAAGCCATTCCACTCTTCGCTTATAGCCCCAACAGCGTGCCCCAGATTTACCGCACCGGATAAAACGGCTTTACCGTCGCGCCGCAGCAAGGCACCCATTCCGACAATAATCATCGGGCGCTGGGCACGTTTTAATACGCGGGAGAATTTGTGATTTCCGCTGACCAGTTCAGCTAAAGTCTCAGGACCTGCGCCTAAGTGCGAATAACCATAGGTTAAATCTTCAGGTTGACCGATGACGCCAATGGGAAAATTACCGCTTCGCCAGCGTTTTCTTATACGGGCATTCAGGACCGCGGCTTCATGGCGTGGATTTGATCCGATGATCACCAAAGCATCGGCATCTTCGATACCGGCCAACCCTGAATTAAACAGATAACCCGCCCGGCCACCACGGGCGGGATCCAGCAATGACCCATCCTGACGGCAATCCAGGTGCGGTGTGCCAAGGCGTGTAAGCAGATCCTTGAACGCAAACATATCTTCAGCACTTGCCAAATCACCCGCAATACCGGCTATTTTTGCTGAGTTGGTTGCTTTGATGCGCTGGGATATAGCAGCAAAAGCCTCTGGCCAGCTGGCCGCTTCAAGCTTGCCATCGCGACGGATATACGGTTGATCGAGCCGTTGAGTGCGCAAACCATCCCAGATAAACCGGCTTTTATCCGAGATCCATTCTTCGTTCACGTCATCATTGTTACGCGGTAAAATGCGCATAACTTCGCGCCCACGGGTATCAACCCGAATGTTTGATCCGACCGCATCCATAACATCTATAGATTCCGATTTGCGCAGCTCCCACGGCCGCGCGGCAAATGCATAGGGTTTTGACGTTAGAGCGCCGACCGGACATAAATCAATGACATTGCCGGAAAGCTCGGAGGTCATCGCACCTTCAAGATAGGTTGTGATCTCGACATCTTCGCCGCGCCCAATCGCCCCAAGTTCTTCAATGCCGCCAACTTCAGTAGCAAAACGCACACAGCGTGTGCAATGGATGCACCGCGTCATGATCGTCTTAACAAGCGGGCCGATGTATTTATCTTCAACCGCACGTTTGTTTTCAGCAAAGCGGTTGCTGTCCATACCGTAGGCCATAGCCTGATCCTGCAGATCACACTCTCCACCCTGATCACAAATCGGGCACTCCCACGGGTGGTTGATCAACAAAAATTCCATCACCCCTT
>JAJFHR010000388.1 GCA_021775515.1 Hyphomicrobiales bacterium
GAATATCTTCCAGGAGCCTGTTGGGGAACGCCATAAATCCAGGTCCAACTCACCAACGAAAAGTCTTGAACTTAATTTCAGCCCACCACGCGGGTCAGGAAAGCCTTTCCTTCGCAATCGCGCCCGCCTTGCCGAAGTCCATCTGACCGGCATGGCTTTGGCGCAACGATGCCATAACTTTTCCCATCTGCTTAAGGCTATCCGCACCCGCTTGCTCTATCGCCGCGGCGACCGCGCTCTCAATCTCCGAATCGTCGAGCTGTTTAGGCAGGAACCGCTCGATAATTTCGATTTCGTTCTTTTCCTGCTCGGCCAGCTCGGGCCGGTCGCCCTTTTCATACATTTTGATACTCTCGCGCCGCTGTTTGACCATCGTTTCCAGCATCGGGAGAATTTCCGCGTCGCCAAGTTCGGCTTTTTCGCCATCGACGCGGGCCGCGATATCGCGATCCTTGAGCGCGGCGAGCACGAGCCGCAGCGTCGATGTCGCACACTTGTCCTTTGCCCGCATGGCTTCCTTGAGCGATTCGCTTAGGGCGTTACGCAGCATATCCATCCTCGGGATTCGGTCTGTTAAAGGGACCAACGCGGAACGGTAACTGATCCGTTGCGGGATAGCAACTTTATGGATTTTTGCAACTCTTTGAAAAGAAAAGAAAAAAATAGATTAATTTGCTTGACCCTGGCACGCGATTTGCTTAGAACTCGCCCAATTTGCCGCCGCCTGATTGCGCTATTTGGATTGGGTTTGGCAAATTATCTTGACGAATCAGCGTCATGTACGCTGCCCATCTCCGAAAGTGCGACACACGCATGCCGAATTCGACGACGACGCCCGCCACGCCGCCCGAAGGCTCGACGGCGGCGTTGATTCTTTCCGACGGCAGCGTGTTCTGGGGCCACGGCGTCGGCGCCACAGGCCACGCCGTCGGCGAAGTATGCTTCAATACCTCGATCACCGGCTATCAGGAAATCCTGACCGACCCGTCTTATGCCGGTCAGATCATCACCTTTACATTTCCGCATATCGGCAATGTCGGCGCCAATCCCGAAGATATAGAAACCATCACGCCCGCGGCGCGCGGCTGCGTCATAAGAGCCGATATCACCACGCCCTCGAACTTCCGCGCGGTTCAGCACCTCGACGAATGGCTGCGCGGCCATAACCTAGTCGGTGTTGCGGGAATCGATACGCGGCGCCTGACCCGGCGCATTCGCGACCTCGGCGCGCCGCACGGTGTCGTCGCACATGGTCCCACCGGCGCTTTCGATATCGCGGCCCGGTGCGCGGAAGCGGCGGCCTGGCCCGGACTCGAGGGCATGGACCTGGCGAAGGACGTCAGTTGCACGCAGTCTTATGCGTGGGACGAAACTGCCTGGTCGCTGGGTAGGGGCTATGGCCGACAAGACAATCCTCGCTTCCATGTCGTCGCGGTCGATTTCGGCGCCAAACGCAATATCCTGCGCTGTCTCGCCGATCTGGGATGCAGGGTTACCGTTGTCCCGGCAACCGCAACGGCTGACGATATCCTGGGCCACAAGCCGGACGGCGTGTTTCTGTCCAATGGTCCGGGTGACCCGGCGGCGACAGGTGTCTATGCCATCCCGGCCGTGCAAGCGGTTATCGAAGCGCGTATTCCGGTCTTTGGCATCTGCCTTGGATACCAGATCCTCGCGCTGGCGCTCGGTGCGCGCACCGAGAAAATGCATCATGGCCATCGTGGCGCAAACCATCCGGTCAAAGACCTGGAAACCGGCAAGGTCGAGATCACCAGCCAGAACCATGGATTCGTCGTCGACCCGGCCTCGCTGCCAGACAATGTCGTCTTGACCCACCAATCGTTGTTCGACGGCACACCGGAAGGTCTCCGCGTCTCCGACCGTCCGGTCTTCGGCGTGCAGCACCACCCCGAAGCCTCACCCGGCCCGCAGGACAGCCACTATCTGTTTACCCGGTTCGTGACGATGATGGAAAACCATGCCTAAACGCACCGATATCAATTCGATCCTCATCATCGGGGCTGGACCGATCGTTATCGGACAGGCGTGCGAATTCGATTATTCCGGAACGCAGGCCTGCAAAGCGTTAAAAGACGAGGGATACCGCATCGTTCTGGTAAATTCGAATCCTGCCACCATCATGACGGATCCGGACCTGGCTGATGCCACCTACATCGAGCCGATTACGCCAGAGGTTGTCGCCAAGATTATCGCCAAGGAAAAACCCGATGCATTGCTGCCCACAATGGGGGGGCAGACGGCGCTAAATACCGCACTTTCCCTGCGTCGGCTTGGTGTTCTTGACGAATATAATGTCGAACTAATTGGCGCCAAGGCCGAAGCCATTGATAAAGCGGAAGACCGGGAATTATTTCGCAAGGCCATGGCCAAAATAGGCCTTGAGACGCCGCGGTCGCGGTTGGCTGATGCCTCAGCGACCAAATCTCAGGAACGCGCCGGTCATCAAAAAGAACTCGACAGTATCGCTGCGCGCGATGATCTTGATGCTGATGAACGTGAAGAGTTGATTGCTAATTGCCAAAAAGACTGGCGGGCGGCCGAGGTTGAGCGCAAAGAACGCTACAAGGCCAAAGCGCTGGGCGTTGCTTTTGATGCTCTGGCCGAAGTTGGACTGCCGGCGATTATCAGGCCTTCGTTTACGCTTGGTGGCACTGGCGGCGGTATTGCCTATACCCGGCAGGAATTTTTTGAAATTGTTGAAGGCGGCCTGGATGCCTCGCCGACGACGGAAGTTTTGATAGAAGAATCGGTGCTCGGCTGGAAAGAGTACGAGATGGAAGTGGTGCGCGATCACCGGGATAATTGCATCATCATCTGCTCGATCGAAAACATTGATCCCATGGGGATACATACGGGTGATTCGATAACGGTCGCACCGGCGCTGACGCTGAGTGATAAGGAATATCAGGTGATGCGCAATGCCTCGATCGCCGTATTGCGGGAGATCGGGGTTGAGACCGGCGGCTCCAATGTGCAGTTTGCGGTTGATCCCAAGGACGGTCGTCTTGTGGTGATTGAGATGAACCCGCGGGTTTCGCGTTCTTCGGCTTTGGCCTCGAAGGCAACCGGATTTCCGATTGCTAAAATTGCCGCTAAGCTGGCCGTGGGATATACGCTGGATGAGCTTGAAAATGACATTACGGGCGGGGCGACACCAGCCTCTTTTGAACCAACGATCGATTATGTCGTAACGAAAATCCCCCGCTTTGCGTTTGAAAAATTTCCTGGCGCTAAAGCTGAATTGACGACGTCAATGAAATCAGTCGGCGAAGCCATGGCGATAGGCCGCACATTTAATGAAAGCCTGCAAAAAGCCCTAAGGTCGATGGAAACCGGCCTCAGCGGGCTCGATGAAATTGAAATTGCCGGACTGGGGCAGGGCGATGATAAAAATGCCGTGCGGGCAGCTCTTGCCGAACCGACGCCCGACAGGTTGTTGAAAATGGCTCAGGCGCTGCGTTTGGGGGTATCAAAAGAACAAATTTATGCTTCCTGCAAGATTGACCCTTGGTTCATTGACCGGATAGAGGAAATCATTCAACTTGAAACCAAAATTAAAGCACATGGTCTGCCCGATGATGCTGATAATTTTCGCGATTTGAAGGCTGCGGGCTTTTCCGATGCCAGGCTGGCGCATTTGTCCAAATCAACAGAAGCCGATGTTGCGGTGCTTCGAAACCGCCTGGGTGTTCATCCGGTTTATAAACGAATTGATACATGCGCGGCTGAATTTGCCTCGCCGACAGCTTATATGTACTCGACCTATGAAACCGGTTTGCCCGGTGATGACGGCAATGAAGCTTTTCCATCGGATAGACGGAAAGTTATGATTCTCGGGGGTGGCCCCAATCGCATCGGGCAAGGCATTGAGTTTGATTATTGTTGTTGCCATGCAGCCTTTGCCCTTGGTGATGTCGGCATTGAAAGCATCATGGTCAATTGTAATCCGGAAACAGTTTCGACTGATTATGACACCTCGGACCGGCTGTATTTTGAGCCGCTGACCCAGGAAGATGTTCTGGAGATCATTCGGGCGGAAAACAAAGCTGGCACCCTGGAAGGAGTTATTGTGCAATTTGGCGGACAAACGCCACTGAAACTTGCGCAGGCGTTGGAGGATGCCAACGTGCCAATTCTTGGGACTTCGCCGGATGCTATCGATCTGGCGGAGGATCGAGACCGCTTTAAGGCTCTGATTCAGCGCCTTGGACTTCGTCAGCCTAACAACGGGATTGCAACCAGCGGCGATGAAGCAAAAACGATTGCCGAGGAGATCGGCTATCCGGTGGTTATTCGGCCGTCCTACGTTCTTGGCGGGCGGGCTATGGAAATCGTTCGTGATACTGCACACCTTGAGCGCTATATCACCGAAGCCGTGGTTGTTTCCGGCAAAAGCCCGGTGTTGATTGACAGCTATCTGCGTGATGCCACCGAGATTGATGTAGATGCGCTTTGTGATGGCACAGACGTTTTTGTTTGCGGCATCATGGAACATATTGAGGAGGCTGGCGTTCATTCAGGTGACAGCGCCTGTTCCCTGCCGCCGCATTCCATTAGTGCTGAAATGATCGAACGTTTGAAACAACAAACTCATGCTTTGGCCTTGGCCCTGAACGTTAAGGGTTTGATGAATGTTCAATTCGCCATCAAGGGAGATCTGATTTACATCCTCGAAGTAAATCCCCGGGCAAGCCGGACGGTTCCGTTTGTTGCTAAAGTGGTTGGCATGCCGATTGCCAAGATTGCCGCGCGAATAATGGCCGGTGAAAGTCTAGCGTCATTTGAACTCAAAGATCCAGAGATAGATTACGTGGCCGTCAAAGAAGCGGTTTTCCCGTTTGCCCGTTTTCCAGGCGTGGATACGGTATTGGGTCCCGAAATGCGTTCGACCGGTGAAGTTATGGGGTTGGATCGTAATTATGCGCTGGCCTTTGCCAAAAGCCAGTTGGGCGGTGGCGTTCGTGTGCCGAAGACCGGTACGGCTTTCGTGTCGATGAAAGATGCCGATAAAATGCGGATTGCCCCATCTATTAAAACCCTGGCTGATATCGGGTTTAGCATTATTGCCACCGGGGGAACTCAACGTTTTTTGCAGGAACAGGGAATTGAGTGTGACAGGATCAACAAAGTTCTTGAAGGACGTCCGCATATTGTTGATGCCATAAAAAACGGCGATATTCAGTTGGTGTTCAATACCACCGAAGGGGTTCAGGCTCTCGACGACAGCCGGTCGCTGCGGCAAACTGCACTGTTGAATAAAATTCCGTATTATACAACACTTGCCGGTGCTATCGCCGCTACCAAGGCAATTGAAGCCTATGGTTCCGGCACATTTGAAGTTACGCCTCTTCAATCCTATATAAAAACTCTTTAAGGTGCTTATATATTGATCGTTGCGGTCTTGCTCTTCCTGAGCGATACTTGTGACAGGGGTTATCTTTAAGCGATTGGTAAAGTGTCGGTCCACCTGCGTTGCAGAATGAGGCGGTGGCCTGAAGATGGGGTATTGAGATTTGAACGATAAAGTTCCAATGACGATTAATGGCCATTTGGCCATTCAGGATGAAGTTAAACATCTTAAGTCGGTTGAGCGCCCGAGAATTATCAAGGCGATTGCGGAAGCGCGCAAACATGGCGATTTGTCGGAAAATGCTGAATATCATGCCGCTAAAGAACAGCAGGGGTTGAACGAAGCCCGGTTGGCGGAGCTTGAGGACTATCTTGGCCGTGCCGAAGTTATTGATGTTTCAAAACTTTCCGGAGATACCGTCAAATTTGGCGCCCGGGTATCGGTGGTTGATGAGGATACTGATGAAGAATTCGACTATCAAATTGTCGGCGAATTTGAAGCCGATGTAAAAGAGGGCAAAATTTCCATCAAATCTCCCATCGCCCGCGCCCTTATTGGCAAAACCGAAGGAGACAGTGTGGAGGTTGCAACCCCTGGCGGCGGCAAGTCCTACGAAATCCTGGGTATAAAATACAACTGATCAACGGCGGTTTTTGTGGCTGCCTGAATTTTCAAGAGCTTGAGGATACGCATTGAGCTTTGGTGATTTATGAATGCGCCACAATCCCTGCTTGGCCTTTAACTTGTCACTCAGGGCAAGCAGAAGTCCGGACACCAGGAATACACCGTATAATCCGGCCTGCCAGGCGAGTTGCCGGTCGGTTATCTCCTCAATGTGCATGAATGATTTAAGCAGCTGAATTGCCGAAATTGCGACAATTGAGGCAAGAAGGCTGCGAACAGGGCCGGACGCTGCAATCTATTCGGCCTTAGATTTGTCTATCAGTCCGGTAAAACGCTCGAACAGATAGTGGCTGTCCTGCGGGCCCGGGGAGGCTTCAGGGTGATATTGCACGGAAAAGACGGGCTTTCCATCTACTGCAAGACCGCAGTTGGAGCCATCAAACAACGAGACGTGAGTTTCTGTTACGCCGGCAGGAAGACTTTTACCGTCAACGGCAAAACCGTGATTCATTGAGGTTATTTCAACCTTGCCAGTGGTGTGATCCATAACCGGGTGATTGGCGCCATGATGGCCTTGGTGCATCTTTTTTGTTGTGGCTCCCAGAGCCAGCGCCAAAATTTGATGGCCCAGACAAATGCCGAATATTGGCAGGCCCGAAGAGATCAATTTAATGATTTCAGGGACAGCATACACGCCGGTTGCCTCGGGGTCGCCGGGTCCGTTGGAGAGAAAAATACCATCAGGCGCAAGAGCCAAAATATCTTCGGCCGGGGTTTGGGCGGGAACGACGGTAACTTTGCAGCCGACATTCGCAAGGCATCTAAGAATGGTGCGTTTGAGCCCATAGTCGACCGCAACAACGTGGTATTTGGGCTGTGTGAGCTGGCCAAATCCTTGATTCCATTGCCAGCCGGTCTGGGTTGAGGTGAAGCGCTGAGTGGAGCTGACTTCCTTTGCCAGGTCCATACCCTCAAGTCCGGGCCAGTCACGCGCCTGTTGTTTGAGGGCTTCAAGGTCAAAATCGCCGGTTGGATGATGGGCGATGGCTGCGTTTATAAAACCTGTTTTCCTGATGCGGGAGGTCAGTGCCCGGGTATCAATGCCGCAGATGCCGATGATGCCGCGCTGAGAAAGCCAGTCACCAAAATGTTTGCCGGCGCGGTAGTTGGAAGGTGCGGTTATGCTGGTGTGCAAAATTGTTCCTCTAACGCCTGAAGCCGCGGCAGGACTTGAGGTTTCAATGTCCTCATCATTGGTGCCGATATTGCCGATATGCGGGAAGGTGAAGGTGATAATTTGCCCGGCATAAGAGGGGTCAGTGAGGATTTCTTGATAGCCGGTCATCGCGGTATTGAAGCAAACCTCTCCAACACTGTATCCAGTTGCTCCAATGCCCTGGCCTTCAACAACAGTCCCATCTTCAAGAACCAGAACAGCGGTTATTTTTTTCGGCGCCCAGGCTGAGGGCATTTGATCGTAATGACGGCTGGCGGCATCAGTTTGCGACATCACAAGGCTCCGGTAGTGTGGATTGCTCGGCGGCAATACAAGGATTTTGTGGATTCTTTCGGGTTGTGGCCTGGGCAGATTGCGAGAAGCCGCATTTTGCCAAAGCTGCCAGACCTTAGTGAAGAGATAAACCTGCGTCAATAATTTCTTTAAATAATTTTGTGTATAAAAATCAATAACTTATAATAGCACAGAAGATTTGCCCTACCCCCGCCTCATGGTTTATGGTGCCGTTCCCTGTAGC
>JAJFHR010000389.1 GCA_021775515.1 Hyphomicrobiales bacterium
AAGGGTTAAAGCGTGTCTCGCAAAAGTGGGCACCGGTTTTGCGATAAAGACACGCGCAAAAATAAAGGGTTAAAGCGTGTCTCGCAAAAGTGGGCACCGGTTTTGCGATAAAGACATGCGCCAAATCAAAGGATTAAAGCGTGTCAAATGAATCTGAAAAAAGGCGACACGCTTTGGATCATGCTCTCGGTCCCGTCAGGCACAGGCCCATTAACTCGCCGAATGCGGTTGCCTCAAGCCGATCGAATTGACCTGAGAGCTCCTCTATCCGTGCTGCACGTTCACCTCCAAGCACCGGGTCTGCGAAGGTGTGAAACTTGGAACTTATTTCAGCATCTGAAAGCGGAATGTCAGCATCACCGCGCGGCGTGCGCAAACTATCAACAAATTCACGGCCATCGCTGGTAACCAGACTGACCTGGGCCCAGCGCTTGTGTGTGCTGATTTTGGTTAGCTCAGGATCGTCAATTAATTCGGTCGCGCGGCTAATCCGCAGGATATCGGGATCTTTCAGCGTTTCCGGCGTTAATTCCTCAACCCCCATGTTTCCGCGCACAATCATCATCGCAACCGGAAAGGCGATAGCATAAGACAATTCACACAGCGTTTGTGGTTCGTGTCCGGCAAGCCGGGTGGCGTTATGAAAGGTGCGGATTTTTACTGCCGAAATCTGATTGTGATCGAGCTTGTGCTGTTGCATCAACTCTTTCACCGCATCAAGCGAGGGATGAGCCCAGCGGCAACAGGGGTAGGGTTTGTAGTGAGTATATTGAATAGTCAGCCACGCACGGCCTAGGTCAGTCCAAAAAGAGGCCGCCTGTTCTCCCTCACAGGTCAAAGCCGGTGCGCCGGTAAAACCTTCGCGGGCAAGATAAGCAGCCGTTACACCCGATGGCGCACCCCAGCCAACACCATCGCGAAGCATCGTGGGAAAGTCGATACACCGCATCATCTGACTGCGCGGACCGTGGTATTCTCCAATACCTGCAGCGTGTCGGATTTGCTCTTCATCGCAATCAAGAATACGCGCGCACGTCGCCGCCACACCAACAGAAGTCCAGGAGCCTGAAGTATGATAATCTGGGCAGGTTGCGTGTTGCACCTGACCTGCCCGGTAGCTGATTTCGTAGGCGATCGCCAGCCAGCAGGCAAATTCGCTCCCGGTGATTGTGGTCCCTGCACTGCGACGGGCATCTGCAACAGCAAGGAGTGCTGGAAAGATAGCTGAACCGGCATGCCCCTTATTTGGCGACACGCCGTCATGAGCGTCTATACTGTCGATTGTAAAAGCACCGGCCATAGCGGCTCCAGCCGGACTAACCTGACGACCATCCATTAACATTCTGGCCGGTCCGGCAGCGCCCGAGCCAAACACGGCAACAGCGCCTTTTCGGGCCATCTGCGACATGTCAGTTGTCGAGCCGATGGCGGCAACACCTATTGTATCGAGAAAACTACGCCGCAGAATTACCAGCAGCGGCTCCGGCAGATCGGCGAAGGTCAGGGTCGCGGCAAAATCGGACATGCTTTGTACCATCAAAAATTCTCCTTCATTTCAGCGCATCGCAGGCCTTTGAAATTCTATGCAAGCCTTCTTGTATGGCGGTTTCTGAGGTCGCGATTGACAGGCGAAAATAGGGGTCGCATGAAAAGCCTGCGCCGGGGACAACAACCACCCCCCAATCAAGAAAATAGTCAGCAAGATCCGTGGAGTTTTTTATCACTCCGCCATCGGATAGTCGCCGCCAGCCTATCAGTCGGCTGCATTCGGGCATCAGATAAAATGCTCCTTCAGGCCTGGTGGCGCGTAGCGCCGGAATACTCGCTATGCCGTCGAGAGCCAGATCGCGGCGTCGTTGATAGGTTTTACATCGTTGCGCAAGAAGATGTTGAGGTCCGTCAAGCGCCGCAGTTGCCGCAATTTGGCTGATCGAGCACGGACCGCCATTTGTTTGAGAGAAAATTGCCCTAATTCCGTCGGTCCACCACTTTGGGCCACCGCCGTAGCCGATCCGCCATCCGGTCATGGCATAGGCTTTTGAAACGCCGTTCACGGTCAATATCCGCTCTGACAGATCCGGTGCTACGCTGGCAAGCGTGGAAAAACAGCAATCATCAAAGGTGATATGTTCATAGAGGTCATCTGAAATCACCAGAATATTAGGGTGTTTGCGCAAAATTTCCGCAAATTCTCTCAAATCTTCCCGGGAATAAACAGTGCCGGTCGGATTTGACGGTGAACATAAGAGCAAAAGCCGGGTTTTTGGCGTGAAAACCGCCTCAAGCGCTTCCGCTGACATCTTGAACCCGAATTCGAGCCCAGTTTCCACCAGCTTAAGACAGCCGCCTACGACCGCAACCATGCCCAGGTGCGACGTCCACGCCGGAGTGGGAACCACCACCTCGTCGCCGGGATTGAGCACAGCCTGCACAGCCGTGGCTAACAGTGGTTTGGCGCCGGAACAAACTGAAATCTCCTCGAGGGTGAACTTCAAGCCGTTATCGCGCAAAAATTTGCGTTGGATGGCCTCTTTAAGCTCAACGCTTCCATCGGTGGCTGTATAGCGGGTCACGCCATCACGAATGGCCCGCATCCCGGCATCGCAGATATGGGCAGGCGTGTCGAAATCCGGTTCGCCAATTGAAAAATCGATAAGGTCATACCCCTGACCGCGCAGTTTTGTTGCCCGGTCAAATACCGTGACAATAGGAGAGGGCGGCAAGGTTGCGGTTAGATGTGCGAGCATTTTATCTCCCGATGTCCGAGACGGTAACATTGGGCCCCAGGTGTTCAGAACCCGCCAGAATATGAATGACGGCGGCCCGGCTGCATGCCAGCGCCCGCTCCAGAGCAGGTGCAAATTCTTCCGTTGTTTCAACCCGTTCACCGTGGGCCCCATAACCGCGGGCGACCATGGCAAAATCTACCTCGCTCAGCGTGGTGCCGGAAATTCGCCCAGGATACTTTCGTTCCTGATTGCCGCGGATGGTGCCGTACATCGTGTTATCGACGATGATGAATATTGGATCGAGGCCGTATTTGACAGCGGTTGCCACTTCCTGTCCATTCATCAGGAAATCTCCATCGCCGCCGATATAAACACTTGGCGAACTGGGGCGGGCGATCTTTGCTGCTACTGCTGCAGGCACGCCCATTCCCATAGCGCCCGAGATGGGAGCAAGAGCGCCGAGAAACTGGCGGTAGTCATAGTGGATGTTGGGCCAGTCGGCGGCATTTCCTGCACCGGTGGTAACAGTTGTATTGCGCGGTAGCAGGTCGTTTATAGCAGTCATTACCCTGCCCATATCGACAGGTCCTTCCTGGGGTGGCAACAACCGCGTTTTCTCGTAATTACTTCGTGCCGTCTGTCGAATGACACTGTGACGTCGCGCCGGCGGCAGCAGCGCCAATGCCATAGCTGCCTCATTCGGGTCGGCCAAAATTGAAAGTTCAGCCTGATAAAGCCTTCCCAAATCTTCTGGGCCGGGCAGGATATGAACCAGCCGGCACTGAGGCATTGGTGAATTGATCAAACTAAACTTCAGGGTCGTTCCATCGTTCAACCGGGCCCCCAGTGCAATTATCAGATCAGCATTTTGAGCATAATCATTGGGCATGGGTATGCCGCCAAACCCAAGGTTGCCGATGAAATTGGGGTGGTCGTGGGCAAACAGGCCCTGGCGCCGAAATCCTACTGCCACCGGAATGTCGTGGTTCTCGGTAAAATCGACGGCAGCGTGATGACCGGCTTGTGTCCAACAAGTGCCGCCGAGCAGCAACAGAGGCCGCTGAGCCTCCGCAAGCATGGTGTTGATGTTCTTTATGTCGTTAGGCGAGGGTGATGAAAAGGTAGTTTGCGCGGCAGGAAGATCAGTAACGTCACTTGTGGTAAACAGCATATCTTCCGGCAATGACAGAGCCACCGGGCCAGGACGCCCGGTAAGTGCCACGCTAAAGGCGCGGTTAACGAATTCAGGAATGCGCGCGGCATCATCAATTTCCGCCACCCATTTGACCATAGGTCCAAGGGTGCGGCGATAATCGATCTCCTGAAATGCCTCGCGGTCGCGATGACCGGACGGTATCTGTC
>JAJFHR010000390.1 GCA_021775515.1 Hyphomicrobiales bacterium
TAAACTGGCTCATGACCGTCGCAGCTAGCTTCATCGATAAACCGTGGGTAAGATACCCTGTGACTGATCGTATCTTGCTCATTGAAGATGACTTGCGCTTGGCCGGGATGGTGAAGGACTATCTCGGCCAAGCCGGTTTTCGCGTGAGCATTGCACCAACAGGAAAACAGGGCATAGATTTGCATGATCGCGAAGCGTTTGGTGCTTTGGTTCTCGATTTAATGTTGCCGGATATGGATGGCCTCGAAATCTGCCAGCATATCCGAAAAAAAAGCGACGTCCCCATACTCATGCTGACCGCGCGCGGCGATGTCATGGACAGGGTCATCGGTCTTGAGATGGGCGCTGACGACTACCTGCCAAAGCCCTTTGAACCGCGAGAGTTACTGGCACGGCTCAAGACAATTCTGCGGCGCGGAAAATCTAAAAACACGCAAGACTTACTGCGTTTTGGTCGTTTGGAAATCGACCCAGGCGCCCGCGTGGTTCGAATAGACGGTATCGAGCGCTCATTAACCGGTTATCAATTCTCGCTCCTGCTCGCGCTTGCTGAACATGCCGGCCGGGTTTTAAGCCGCGATGTTTTAATGGACCTTATGAAGGGTGAGGCGTTGGAAGCATTTGACCGTTCTATTGATGTCCATATTTCCCGCATACGCGCAGAAATTGAAGACGATGCCAAAGCGCCGCGTCGGATCATCACCGTTCGGGGAATAGGTTACGTATTTGCCAAGGAACAGGATTGATAATCATCCAGAATTTTGAACCTGGATGACTAACAACGCCACGATCAAACTATGAAACATCTCTACCAGAAAATTTATCTGACGATCATCGCAAGCCTTGTGCTCGTCGTCGTCGTTACCGGTGCAATCTGGCGTTTGGACCGCGGTGACAGTCATAACGAGCCCACGCTGCAGATCATTGGGGAATTGGTCGCCATCGCCCTGCCCAAACCGGTCGTCGGCCAAACAGATCAAAAAACAGCAGTGATGCAGCTGGCCCAACGGCTGAATATTGATTTGGCACTTTATGACGAAAATCGCACCCTGGTCGCCGCCACCACCAAAGAGCTTCCAGAGCCTTCACTCAGTCGGAAAAAAAGGATATTCGGTTACGGCAAACCGGTCTGGAGTTTTCAACTCCCGGATAAACGCTGGATCGTTGCCGGTATAACTAATCCACAACATGGTTCAGCCGCCGGCTTGGCTGGTTTCCTCGGCGGGGTTGCATTGATCATCGCACTTTGTGCCTATCCTGTCGTGCGCGGTTTAACCCGACGGCTCGAACGCTTGCAAACTGGCGTCGAAACCCTGGGAACCGGCGATCTAGCCGCGCGCGTTGAGGTCCAGGGCAAAGATGAAATTGCTCAATTGGCCAAAAGTTTCAATGCCGCTGCCCAACAGATTGAAAACCTGTTTGCATCTCACCGCCAATTACTCGCCAACGCCTCACATGAGTTGCGAACTCCGTTGGCCCGCATCCGGCTTGGCATTGAACTGTTGAAAAAGGAGACCTCCAGCGAGCGGCAGATTGAACTCGAGCGCGATATTGCTGAACTTGATCAGCTGATTGACGAAATCCTGCTGGCCAGTCGCCTTGATGTCATCCAAAAACTGCAAACCAGCGAAGAGATTGATCTGCTTGCCCTGAGCGCGGAAGAATGTGCGAGATATGATTCATGCTGGCTTCATGGCGAACCTGTTTATGTTACCGGAGACCCGCGTCTTTTGCGCCGCCTCATCCGCAATCTGCTTGAAAACGCTGCCCACCATGGAAAACCACCGGTTGAAGTTGAGGTAAAGCCCAACAATGGCTCCGTTGCCCTAAATGTATCGGATCACGGTTCGGGGATTCCCGAAAGCGAATGGGAAAATGTTTTTGCACCATTTTATCGCCTGCCCGGCAGCCAGAATAAATCCGGATCCGGCCTCGGTCTGCCGCTGGTCAGACAGATTGCAACCCGCCACGGTGGCAGCGCCGTCATAGCACGGAAACCTGACGGCCAAACCTGTATTAGCGTTACCTTGCCGTCAGTTTGAACCTGGCCGGTATACTGGAACACCGCCGGGTCAAAAATTTTCTAAAAACTGGGTAGTGTCTGGAAACCACAGCCATACTCGATGTATAATCGGCAGCATCCAACCAGGATATAAGATCATCGCGAACCTACTTGCCAAGGAGGTTATCATGAGACACTCCCTTATTAGCGTCTTTTTCGTCGTTCTGACTGCTGCCGGGTCGGTTTTTTCCCTGCAAAGCCCGGCGTTAGGCCAGGAAAAACAGATACTTGAGCTTACCGAAAACAACTGGGTTGCCTTCCGCGATTATAATGGCCGCCAATTGATATATTTCACCCACCTTGAGGCATGGAAATGTGGCATTGCGCAGGTGAGCTACAGTCTGAACTCGGACGCTCTCGACCAAATTTATGAACTGCAGCCTTGTGATCGCAAAAACCCCAACGCAGTTACCACCGATAAGCCGTATATCTCTCTGCCCCTGGGAACAGCCCAGTCTATCAGCGTGCAAATAACCTACGCAGACGGAACAACAAGCGAGGTCATGCGCAAAACACCGTAGCTAAAGCGAGTTTCGCAAAAGCAGGCACTGGTTTTGGCGGAAAGACACGCGCAAAAATGAAGGTTCAATGTGTGTCAATTTAACCCGAAAAGATGAGACACGCATTAGAGCCGCTGCACTAGAGATTTAAGGCGTAGGTTGAGCGCCTGTTTGTCCAGCTCAAAGTCTGCCTCGATCCATGCTTGTTCAAGCTGCGATAAAATTTCGCCCACCTCGGGGCCTGCTGCCACCCCCAAGCCCACGACGTCTTGGCCTTTTAGAGGAAACACCGGCCTGCACCACCGTTGCGCGAGATTGATTACCTCGCGCCATTGAGAGCTACCCATGTCATCACCGGCTAAACTCCAAGCCAGCAACACACATTGAGTGTAAATTTCTTCGCCCAATTCATACAGCAATTGCCGTTGTGTAGTTTCACTCAGATTGCAGGAAAACGCAGGAACATGATCCGCCAGCGCTATAAGGCATCGGCTCTCCTTGTTTGATAACTTCAAATGCTTGCGCCACGACGCCATTACTGAAGCGTTCGCTGCCCCCAGGGCGGCCAGCCGAGGCAAAGGACGCGCTGCAATGTTTAAAGAGTTTTCGATATCTGCCAGCCGGACCAGGTAGCCAACCGTTACCGATCCGGGCAGGACCTTATCCATAATTCCAACATCAACCATCTGCTGCACGATGCGGCAGGCATAGGGGGCGAGAAAAAGTTTGAATAACTCCTGCTTTATCCGTTCAGCCGACAGCCGCGACAGGCCCTCCCGATTGGCAACACAAGCCTCAACGCCATCGCCATCCACCACGCCGTCTGCATAAACCGCAGCAAAACGAAAAAACCGCAGGATACGCAGAAAGTCTTCCCTAATGCGCTTTTCTGCCGAGCCGATAAAACGTACGCGCCGGGCAATCACATCTTGATAGCCACCGACATAGTCGTAAATTTTCCCGGCTTCATCGCAATAAAGCGCATTCAACGTGAAATCGCGCCGTTGCGCATCCAGTGC
>JAJFHR010000040.1 GCA_021775515.1 Hyphomicrobiales bacterium
CACTCAAGGATGCGGGCATAAAGTGTATTCTGAGCAAGCACGAAACTGCCGCCGGCTTCATGGCCGAAGGGGTTTATCACCGCACCGGCGCGCCGGGAATTTTGGTCGCAACATTGGGGCCGGGCGTTGCCAATGCCGTAAACGTCATCGCCAATGCTGAGCAAGATCGGGTGCCGCTGATATTTCTTACCGGTTGTGTTGATGAAGATGAAGCACATGCCTATACACACCAGGTCTTTGATCATAAAGCCATACTTGCCCCGGTAACCCGGGCTGCCTTCACTCTATCGGCCGAAAGCGCAGAAATAATCTCCGATAAGGCGGTAAATTTTGCTACCGGCCCGCAACCTGGCCCGGTTCACATTGACGTTCCCATTTCGGTTGCAGCCCAAGAAGTTACCGCCCGCGCAAAACCCCTCCGGGCAGCCTTCAGCGCCATTGCACCGGCACCCGGCCCAGATCTCGACAAAGCGCGGCTGTGGTTAGGGCAAGCCCGAAAGCCACTTTTGATCGCCGGTCTTGATGTCTTGAGCGAACAATCTTCTCTGGCTGTCCAGTCCTTTGTTCAACGCCACAATATCCCTGTTCTGACGACCTACAAAGCCAAAGGCGTCCTGCCCGAAGATCATCCGCTGGCTGTCGGCGGAGCCGGGCTTTCGCCCGTGGCTGACAGGGAGTTGTCAAAGCTGGTAAAAGAGGCGGATCTGATTATCTGCGCCGGCTATGATCCAATTGAGATGCGGACGGGCTGGCAAAATCTCTGGGATCCCGAAAAGCAGAATGTCATTGAAATCTCCGTGGCCGCCAACACCCATTACATGCATCAGGCAACCTTGAGTTTTATTTGTAACATCGACGCTGCGCTTGAGGCTATATCTGCCGGGGAAGGTAGCAACAGTTCCTGGCCGCAAGGCAGGTTCGAGGACATTAGAGCAAGTCTTGCCCGAGCCTTCAGAGTTGATGAAAACTGGGGCCCCGCGGCGATAACCCAAACGGTGCGCCGTATACTGCCGCGTGATGGCGTGGCGACGGTCGATAGTGGCGCCCACCGGATTTTGCTCAGCCAGCTATGGCAATGTTATGAGCCCGGCGGGCTGTTACAATCAACCGGGCTTTGCACCATGGGGTGTGCGCTGCCTTTGGCCATGGGCGCAAAAATAGCCTCTCCCGAAAAAGCGGTTGTCGCCTTCACTGGTGATGCCGGATTGTTAATGGTCCTGGGTGAATTAGCCACTGCTGCGGAATTAGATTTGCCTGTGGTGGTGGTAGTTTTTGTGGACGCGTCGCTGGCATTGATCGAGGTAAAACAGCGTGGCCGGCAGTTGCAAAATTCCGGTGTCGATTTCGACCAGGTTGATTTTGCCGCCACCGGAAAAGCCCTGGGCGGCAATGGTGTAACAGTGACATCGCGCGACGATCTCGAGCAGGCATTAAGGCAGGCTCTGGCCGCCAACCGTTTCACCCTCATCGGTTGCGTTATCGACCGTCAGGCGTATGACGGCCGTCTATAACAAGAACAGGCAACCATCAGGAGCGGCCGAAGACCTATTTCACTGATGCTTGTTTACCGGCTAAGAGCAACCTTAGGTTCGACAAATTCAAGCCCTTGAGCCTCGGCAACAGCGGGATGAGTAACCTTGCCGGCATGAACATTTAGGCCATCGGCAAAATGAGGATCCTGCACCAGTGCATCGAGACCTTGATCAGCCAGTTTTAGACCATATGGCAACGTCACATTGTTCAGCGCGTGGGTAGAGGTCAAAGGCACTGCACCCGGCATATTGGCGACACAATAGTGAACGATATCATCGATAATATAGGTCGGCTCGGCGTGTGTGGTTGCATGTGAAGTTTCAAAACAGCCGCCCTGATCAATTGACACATCTACCAGGACTGAACCCGCGTGCATTTTTGGCAGCATATCACGGGTCACAAGTTTAGGTGCATTAGCGCCGGGAATTAGGGCTGCGCCGATAACCGCATCGGCCTGCAAAACTTCCTCTTCCAAATTTTCAATAGAAGAATATCGCGTGCGCACGCGCGCCTGGAACATATCATCGAGTTCGCGCAGACGCGGAATTGACCGATCGAGAATTGTAACCTCTGCGCCAAATCCAACGGCAATGCGAGCCGCGTTGGTGCCGACAACGCCACCGCCGATAACAACGATGCGAGCCGGTTTAACACCGGGTACTCCACCAATCAGCAAACCCTTGCCGCCATGGTGTCTGGTCAGGGAGCTTGCCGCTGCCTGTATGGATAGCCGACCGGCAACTTCACTCATCGGCGCGAGCAAGGGCAGGCCGCCGCGCGGACTGGTGACCGTTTCGTAAGCCACGCCACTGCAGCCTGAAGCAAGCAGGCCTTTAGTCTGTTCAATATCCGGTGCCAGATGAAGATAGGTGAATAAGATCTGGCCTTCTTTCAGGCGAACCCATTCTGAAGGTTGCGGCTCTTTTACTTTCACCACCATGTCGCCTTTTGAAAAAACTATGCCCGCATCCGGTGCGATGTTCGCGCCTGCTGCTTCATAGGTCTCGTCATTTGCACCAATTCCCAACCCGGCATTGGTTTCGACTAACACCTGATGGCCGTGGGCAACATATTCGCGCACTGCACCCGGGGTCAGGCCGACCCTGAATTCATTCGACTTAATTTCCTTAGGAACACCGATAAGCATTTTGCCCTCCATCTGAATTTTCCCGAAACTACTCTCAATTGCACCGAATGAGCTTGCAAAGTTCAAGGAACAAACAGATATTTAAGCAAGAAAATTCAATTTATATGCAATTTTTCCGAAGAGACTTTCAAAAATGAAATTAGACAAGATTGATCTTTCTATTGTGCGCTATTTGTTAATGGATGCGCGCATGACGAACTCACAGTTGGCGGAAAAAATTTCTCTTTCGCAATCAGCCTGTCTGCGCCGGGTGCAAAATCTTGAAAAATCCGGTGTATTGACCGGGTATCGGGCAATGATTAATGAAGCAGTGCTCGGCTTTCGCGCCAACGCCATTACCAGAATTACCCTCAATTCCCAAAGCGAGGAAGTTCTAGGTGCGTTTGAACGCCAGGTGGCGAAATGTCCCAACGTAGTGGTCTGCGACCTGATGTCAGGAACTTCGGATTATTTGCTCCGGATTATGACCAGTGATCTCAGCGATTATGAGCGTATTCACAAGGAATACCTTTCCAAGCTGCCGGGGGTTGCCCGTATCGAAACCAGTTTCACCCTAAGGCGGGTTGTCGACAGGCCGGTTGGCCTGGAAAAATTAATGCAACAAATACCAATATGACAGCTTAAGTTGGTGCAAAAACTTGTTCCATTTCGCGTCTGACAACAACGGCGTCGAGGGTTTCATCAACATCGACGTCGTGCCAGACCAAGGGCTCGCCCTGGCGGACTTTACGCTTCAGCCTGACATGATGAGCCAGGCCGATCGGCAATCCTCCCAGGGTTACAGATTTTCGCGCTGGAAATAATTTCCCCCAGACGCAAAACCCGCCTTCGCCATCAAGAAGTTCTCCTGGATCAAGGTCTTTTTTCGCAACGGCGACAACATCGCCGTGCCAGCCTTGAGCTACACCGGTTGGTTCACCGCGCAGTGCAGCGCTGGCCACAGATATACCCAATTCGAGCCCAATGAGGTGAAACGGTTTATACATGGCACTATAACGGCCCGAGCCATCGGTAATCAGCCCATAATCTGCAAAACAACGCTCGACATAATCACTGCCGGCATCAAACACGCAGTAAACGCCCCAGCGCAAATCATTGGCAACGGCGCTGCCGTTCCGGTTAAGGCTTGAAATAACCTCGACGGTCCCCGTGGTCTCCAGCAATCCTCCGTCACCGGCGGGCTTTAAATGTTCGGGCAATCCGTCAGTCCCAACCGCGGGAAACAAGAGACCATTTTCCGGAGCAACAAGATCGCACGCATTTGCCACCGCCGCCATTTCGATCGCGGATTTGGTCCCATCGAGAAACGAGTTGAACATTTGCGGGTTCATTCCCGCCAGGCGAGCCCGGTCTGCCGTGAGGCCATAGTAATTCCAAACTGTATCCGGCGTTGAAAGGTGGTATTCTGGCAGATATTTAGTTCCTTTGCCCGCGCAAACCACCTCCAGGCCGCAAGTCCTGGCCCAGTCAACCATTTCTGCAATTAAGGCTGGTTGATCTCCATAAGCCAGAGAATATACGACATCGGCGCTTTTGGCTTTGGCCGCCAGCAACGGGCCGGCAAGCACATCGGCTTCAACGTTGACAGCAATAAAATGGCGACCTTGATCAAACGACATGAGTGCATTTTGAATTCCCGCAGCAGGATTGCCGGTCGCCTCAATGATGACGTCCATTCCCGAGGCCCTGATTAAGGCCTCGGCATCATCGCAAATGAAAGTCGACACATTCCGCCTGGCTTCGTCAAAGGATTTTGCCTCATACTGCTCCTGCGGCCAGCCAACATCGGCTAATCCTGTCCGTACTTTGCCGGGATCAAGATCAGCTATGCCATAAATATGAAAGCCTGGAGTTTTTCTCGCCTGGGACAAAAACATCGACCCAAACTTCCCTGCGCCAATGACACCGATACGGATCGGGTTGGCATCATCGGCGCGTTTTTTCAAAAGTGAATACATGCCCCATGGTTTCTCAAAAACACGCACCTGGTCAAGCCGCATTATGCGGTTTTCCAACTGGTGGACTTTGCATTCCAGCGCTGGCGGTTATAATGGATGAACCGGCAACAAAATTAATCGAGGATAATTGATGAAACTCGAAAAGAAAATTGCAATTGTCACTGGCGCGGGCTCAGGGTTTGGAGCCGAAATGGCGCGCATGTTTGCAGCGCAAGGCGCTTCTGTTCTCGTTAACGATCTAAACGGCGAGGCCGCTGAATTAGTTGCAGCCGAAATCAGGGAAAATGGTGGCAGTGCTGTTTCGCAACAAGGTGACGTGAGCCGGGGCGACGATGTTTGTGCCGTGGTAGCGCGCGCGATGGAAGAATTCGGCGGGCTTGATATTCTCGTCAACAATGCTGGAGCGTCCCACAAAAGGCAGCCGCTTCTTGAGGTTGCGGAAGATGAATTTGACCGTATCTATGCCATTAACGTGAAAAGCATCTACCTGAGTGCCCTCCATGCAGTTCCAATTTTCCAGTCCCAGGGCCACGGCGCGATTTTGAATATTGCCTCCACAGCCGGAGTTAGACCACGCCCGGGTTTGACCTGGTATAATGGTTCAAAAGGTGCAGTGATTACCCTGACCAAATCCATGGCGGTTGAACTTGCACCCGATAAAATTCGCGTTAACGCGATTAATCCGGTCATCGGAGAAACCGGCCTGCTGACTACTTTCATGGGCGGCGAAGATACCCCGGAGTTGCGGGAAACGTTTATCTCGACCATTCCCCTTGGACGCATGAGCCAACCGCAAGATATTGCCCGCGCTGCAGTGTTTTTGGTTTCGGACGATGCCGAATTTATCACAGGCGTCTGCCTCGAAGTCGACGGCGGCCGGTGTGTTTAATGTATTAGCCGCCGCCGCGCTGGAAGGAGATATCAAAACGTTCAAGGAATTTCTGCCGTTCATCCTTTGACAGACCCGTCATCGTCAAGGTTATGCTGGACTGAGGCAAAGCTAACAGTCCGCCAAGCGTGCGTTTGGGCAGTTCTTCAATCTCAATTGTTACAGAGCCGCTTTTGTGTTTGAGATCAAAGCGTGAAGCAGCCAGGGGACCGCGATAATCCGGGGCGAATTTTTTGAAGCTATGGATGAATTCATTCCGCGACATCGACATAAGCTTGGTGGTTTTATCTGAGTTCATGCCGGTCATCGGCTAACCACCGGCTACCGGTGGCCACACCGCCAAGGCATCACCGTCATTTAACCGCGCCTGTTGGGCTGAACTTGGCGGCGAAAAGACACCATTTATCAAAATCAGATGACACTTTTCAAACGGCACGTTATGGGCATTAAGCACATCGCGGACAGAGGCATTGGCATCAATTTCAATTACCGCTTCGTTTTTGCGTGCTTCAGCCGGCAGGCAATTGGCGAGCGATGCATAAAGTTTCAAAGTGATATTCACGTTTAACCCAGGCTCCCGTGCATTTTAGCAACATAAGCTTCAGCGATCCGGCTGGGGGAGGCCATCAAAGTCTGTTTCCATGGGCCCAGGGAAGTCTCAGATTGAATAAGGCCGCGTAACATGCCGAGGTGATCGCTCATGCCAACTGATTGAGCCCCGATCAACCGGTCACCTAAAAACTCCAGCCGCAAATAGCGGTAGTTTTTTTTATCAACCATCTTGGCGGTTTCGCTGCCCTTCGTGCCCATCCACTGACCAAATGAACTTGAGATCAATCCCAGCGTGTCGAGAATGTTCATCGGCAGGCTGCCGCGATGCCGGGTATCAAGTCCCGCCATGTTCATCGCCGCAAGGCGACCGTGTTCAACCGCCGCGGGCTGAATTGCCAGAACATTACGCTCACCCGTCGATAAGTCCTTTGCCTGCGCTACGTCACCGGCTGCGTATACATCCTCAACATTGCTCTGCAGCCGGTCGTCGACAAGCACGCCAACATCCGTTTTAATTCCGCTGCCTTTGAGGAAACCTATATTTGACTGGACACCCGCTGCAACCACAACCAACTGGGCAACGGGAAGTTTGCCCTTGTTGAGGCCAACTTTCAAACCCTTGCCGGTATCGCTGAGCTCGGTGATACGCGTACCGGTTAATACCCGCACACCTTTGGACTTACACCAGTTCTTGAGCATATTGCCGGCAATATCATCCATCATCCGCGGCACCATGCGGTCTTCCATCTCAACAACGGAAAGCGAAACGCCTTTCATCACCAGCGCTTCGAGCACGATGGAGCCGATAAAACCTGCCCCCATAAGAACCACATGGGCACCGGATTGCGCCAGTTGATGAATTTTTCGCGCATCTTCCAGCGTCCAGCAGGTGTGAACCCCGGGTAAATCAAGTCCCGTGACGGGCGGTCGGATAGGATGAGCGCCTGTGGCAAGCAGGAGTTTGCCATATTTAAGCGTCTTGCCATCGCCAAAAACAAGAGTTTTAGCCTTAGTATCAACTGAATTTACATGGGCCTGGCGGTATTTGATTTTAAGATTATCGTAATGATCAGCCGTCTGCCGGAGGTAGGTACCCTGTTCGGAAATTTTATCGATCAGATAATATGGCAACGCCATGCGGGAATAGGGTGGTTCACCCTCATCACCGATTAAAGTAATGCTACCTTTGGCGTCATGTTTCCGTAAGGTTTCTGCTGCCACGACACCGGCGGGACCGGCACCGATGATGACGTAATTCATAACCAACTCGTATCCAACATGAGAAGAAGAATAATGGCCGGCAGATGATTGCCGCCGGCCATCCTAACTATTAGACACCCAGGCGATTGAGCGTTTCTTTGGTTGGAACGCCTTTATTGTTCCAGCCGCGCACTTGGTAATACTCCGGCAACATTTTATCGAGACCGGAGGTCAATCCCTTGGCAGGTCCGGTTTTAGCTGCATCCTTCAACAGGCGCTTGGGCAGAGAATCGTCTTTGCCGGTAAATCCTGCATCAAGATTAAACTTGCGCTCCATATTCCAAATGCGCTCACCCGATTCCAACAATGTGTCCGGCGTCCAGTTGCCTTCACAAGCCGCATCGATTTGCGGGGCAATATCTTCCAGCGTCCAGGCAAAGGTGGTAAAGACGCAAAGCCCGGCTGAATCAACCGCCGCCGTTGCATCCTGAAAAGCCTTCACAAGACCGGCCTTGCCATCGGTTGCCAACGGGTCGGTCTTTTCCGGTATGCCGAGAATTTCCGAAGCAACGGTATACCCGCGCAAATGACACGCTCCACGGTTAGACGTTGCGTAGGCCAAACCCATGCCCTGAATGCCGCGTGGATCATAGGCCGGAAATTCCTGCCCCTTGACCGACATCGATAGTTCTGCACGACCGTATTTTTCGCACAAACGTTTTGAACCAAGAGCGAGCTGTTTGCCGAAACCTTCGCACTTGCCGGTCATTTCGGCCATTTGGGTTAACATTTCAGCTGAACCGAATTTTAGTTCTACCCCGCCAGTTTGCTTTTTGGTGAGAATACCTTCTTCGTACATATCCATAGCAGCAGCCAGGGTGGAGCCGAATGAGATCGGATCGTAGCCCTGCTCGTTGCAGATGAAATTGGCGTAGGTCAAGGCTTCGAGATCCTTAACCCCGGTAGCAGCACCCAAAGCCCAGGCGGCTTCATACTCGAGCCCGCCCGAGGCGTGCCAATATTCCGGTTTATTGACGACGGTGAAGTGATTTTCGTCAATTTTTGAAATACGGCCACAAGCAATTGTGCAACTGAAACAGGCCTGGTTGGCCAACAGGTTTGGCTTGCCGTCGCTGCGCCGGGGCTCAGCCATAGCCTCGGCTGAAATATCATGCGCGCTTTCAAACTGAACATCGTGGAAATTGCGTGTTGGCAAGGCCCCGCTCTCATTGATGACATTCATCAAAACCTGAGTGCCATAGGCCGGCAGACCTTCGCCGGTCACTGCATTTTCCTGCAGCGTCTTTTTGCCAGCTTCAGTAGCCTTCATAAACGCCCGAAAGTTTTCAACACTCACACCTTGAGTGCCGCGCACCGCAACCGCCTTCAGGTTTTTGGAACCCATAACGGTGCCAACACCTGAACGTCCCGCAGCCCGGTGAAGGTCATTGACGATGCACGCATACATATTGCCCTTTTCACCCGCCACACCAATGGCTGCCACATGCATCATCGGTTCTTGATGGATGGATTTTAAGGCGGCATCCGTGTCCCACACCGACTTGCCCCACAGGTCCTTGGCGCTGTGAAGTTCGGCTTTATCATCAACGATGGACAGATAGACCGGCCTTTTTGCCTTGCCTTCAAAGATGATCATATCCCAGCCGGCAAATTTCAACTCGGCACCAAAATAACCACCCGAATTGGAACAGGCGATAGCGCCGGTTAACGCGCCTTTGGTGATGACCGAATAACGCCCGGCCGTCGAGGCGCAGGTCCCGGTTAGGGGGCCAGTGGCAAAAATCAGTTTATTGTCGGGTGATAGCGGATCAACCTTGGGGTCGATTTCTTCGATAAGATATTTTGTTCCAAGTCCGCGTTGACCAAGATATTTTTTGGCCCACTCCATATTGAGAGGTTCGGTTTCACAGGTCCCCGTTGTCAGATTGACACGAAGAATTTTTCTTGTCCAAGCCATAAGTAATTCCTCCTGTCCTTAAGCTGTTGTTTGTGGTGCATTATCAGTTTTAGCCGCCCATTGGCGCATCTTGTCGAAGCCCGCTTGCTCGGCGTCACTATAGACGATTGCCTGGGTTGGGCAGGCCTTCACGCATTCCGGATCGCCGCCACAATGGTCACATTTAATAACCTTGCCGGTGCTGACATTGTAATTAATGGTGCCAAACGGACAGGCAATGGTGCACACTTTGCAGCCAACACACAGATTGTCGTGTACCTGTTTTACACCCGAAACCGGATCGGTGGTAATGGCATCGACCGGGCAGGCTTGTTGACACCAGGCATCGTCGCATTGGGTGCAGGTATAAGGTACAAAACGCGCCTCGGTGTGAAAATCAAAAACCCGAATACGCGATTTTGAGGGATTAAATGTTCCTTCCTTAACATAGGAACACGCCATTTCGCACTGTTTACAGCCGGTACATTTGCCCGGATCAATTACTAATGTTTTTTGCATTTACTCTCCTCCCAAGACCGTCTTGATATCAAAAACCACTCGTCTACGGCTTTGAAAACGAGCTTAATTCCGGCACACAAATCCAAAAAGCCATGAGCTTTGAGGAAAAGATCGTGCGGCAACAAGATAGATCAGATCTAAAATCCGAATTAGCTGGAGCGGATTTCAGCCTGCCTGTTATTTGCGGAGAACAAACCACCACCAGACAGGTTGCATTCCCGCCGCTTATTGTTTCATCTCCCAAGTGTTCAAAGGCTAGCGCACTTTCAAACTATAATAAATCCAAAAAATCCGGCCTCAGCCTTTTTCTTGATCTCTGTTTCGGCTATTCGCCTTTTTTGACATCGTGGCGATTGCCTTGAGACCATCTTCATAGATGCTGGCAACAATGGCTTTTGCCTGTTCATCGCTCACTCCCTTCGCTTCAAAAACTCCACTCCAGGTAAGCTTTGAACCCGCTCCATGTGCCGCCACGCCGAAATGGAATCAAAGGCACCAACAAGCGGCCAAAGTTCACAGGGAGCATCGTCAACTTCCAAGGTCCCAACAACTTCCAGCATCTGCCATTCCTCCAGGTTTTTCGAGAATATTGAGATCTGCCATCCTCAGGCAGCAATAGGTTTCCCGAGCCTATCTGCGCCGAACTTGTCAGCATTAAATTCAGAAACAGCCGGGAAATCATGGTCGGGATCGGCGACATGGCGAATATATTGCAATGTGGTGTAAATTCCGATCACCCCGATGGTTTCGAGCAGGGCTTTATCACTGAACCCAGCCGCGCGGGCATTTTCAATTGCAGTCTCACTGGCAAGGCCGCGATTGCGAACCACTTCATCAGCAAAAGTCAACAAGGCCTGCGCCTTGGCATTTGTCGCTTTGGCCTCCATCGCCAGCAGCAGATCGTCTCGCGTAAGGCCCGCGCCCTGGCCGACCTTCATGTGAACATTGACGCAATAATCGCAACGGTTTAACGCCGACGTCAGCATGGCGACCTGTTCTATAAGCCTGGTGTCGAGTTCGGCTGAACTGGCAACTTCATTATTCAAGGCGAGAATGCCCTTCAGCACGTTGGGTGCATTCCCGGTGACTTTGAACAGGTTTATGACGCCGCCAAACTGTGAAGTTGCAGCTTCAAAAGCCTCGGCGGCATCGCCGGTGGCTGTTTTAGGGTCGATCTGAACAAATCTGCTCATGGGAATTCCTTTTTCATCTGTCAATGCAATCAATTGGTCGGTTTTTATCATTAACTGACCGGTCAGTCAAGTAGCTCTGCAATTACACTTATAGTTCGGATGGAAGGAGATGCAGATGACGGTGGTGGCTGGGCCGACTTGAATTGCCTTTTATGGCTAATTTTTTGACTTGGCAGATAAGGTGTGCAGTGCCCCGAGTGCAGCAGGCGCCATAGCGGAAATCTCGCCGGGATCATTGTTCAACTTGGCCAGAAGCAAACCTCCCTGGATCATGCTGACAACGCACCGTGCGCCTTTTGAAGTATCGAGCGAGTGCAGGCCTTCAAAAATCGCAATCTCGGCAATAATCGGCTCAATTGGTTTTTCCCACTGCCTTAATGCCTTTTGCGAGGCTTGCCGCACGGCATCATCCACGGTGCCAAGCTCAACTATGACATTGCCTAAAAGACAACCCTGAGAAAACCCGTTACGCTTACGCCACGAGCGATTGGCCGCTGCTGGAACCTCAAACAGAGCGGCAAGTTTTTCCGGAGCCGCAGCGTCAGATTGCGCAATCTGCTCAAAAGCGTCCTCGAAAGATTTGGTATATTTTTCAATCGCCGCAATTAGAAGCGCTGATTTGGAGGGAAAGAAGTGATAAAACGTGCCTTTGTTGACACCCGCCGTCGAACAGATCTGACTGGTTCCGACAGCTCCATATCCCTTGCCAAGAAAAAGATCTGTTGCTGTTTCAATAAGGCGTGCTCTGGTTTCAGACATTCGTATGATATAGGTGCAACTGACCGATCAGTCAATTTTTCCGAACCGAATTCTGCCGGTGTCATCAAAATTCTGGAGGTTTCCCGCCAGTCCAGGTGCACCTATTTGAGCAGATGTCTGTATAGGCTCCTGGCCTGAATTAGTCTTCGGGCCCGCGATCTTGAATACCGAGACGTTCTTCGATGCCATCGCAATAAGCCATAATCGTTTGGGCTGTTAGACCGTCAAACTTTAAGGCCAAAGCGTTGTTTTCGCCTGGTTCAAAACGTAAAACTTCGGCTTCAATTGGCAGGCCGTCAAATTCATGACAACCAAGCACAAATAATTCAATGGGAACCGTGCCGCCGGGGCGCAACTGGCCTTCGTAATTAGCGATTTTGCAGCCGCCTAATCCCCAATCTTCCACTGAGTAGAATTGGTTTTCACATTGAATTTCAAATGAAGGTGTTGCTGTGCGCGGTGAATTTCGCTGATCTGGCTTTGTCGCGTCAACAGACTGAATGGTTTCTGGTTTCATGGCTTAACCACCTGGGTAAATTTTGGCGGTGATTTCTCAACTCGCCGTTTTACGTACTGATGGTCTGCCATCGTCCACGATCAATATTGAAATTCTCTTAATTTCGGTCTGCAGCGGACGTCTCTTGCTCACCTTCTGGCTTGATCGCCGTTGTCGGGCTTGATCCACGTCAAGGAAAACCAGAGCAATCTATGAACTGGTGAACCTTAAAGCAGTTGTCCTGCAAGACAGAATAACACGGTGCCCTTTAGGGTAGAGGTTTTACTGGAGTTATAAATGGACAATGGTTCGTGATCGTGAATTCGATGTTGTTCTCTGGGGTGCCACGGGAGCCGTGGGGCGCCGGGTAGCATATCATTTAGCCAACCGCGCCAACCAAATTGGCCATCTGCGTTGGGCTCTGGGCGGACGCAGCCAGACCAAGCTTGAAGCCGTGCGATTAAAACTCGGACCCACCGCAAGTGATGTTCCCATCATCACCGGCGACAATCATGATACCGCATCACTCAATGCACTAGCCGCCCGGGCGAAGGTGATTTGTTCAACCGTCGGTCCTTTTGCCGTGCTCGGCTCAAAACTGGTGGAAACCTGTGCACACAGTAGCACCCACTATTGTGACCTGTCCGCAGAAGTGCACTGGATGCGCAAGATGATTGATGCCCATCAGGCTACGGCGGAAAAGACCGGCGCCCGCCTCGTTCATGCCTGTGGTTTTGATTCAATACCCTCTGACATCGGTGTGTTTTTTCTGCAAAACAAGGCAAAGGACAGGCACAAAAAACCCTGCTCACACATAAAGATGCGAATAACAACTATGAGAGGCGGTTTCAGTGGCGGTACAGCGGCCAGCTTTGTCAATGCGATAGAACAACGCCCGAAGGATCCTTCGGTGCAGCAGCTTTTGATCGAACCTTATAGTTTAAATCCCGAAGGCCAGCGCCGGGGACCTGATCTCCCTGAAAAGATGATGCCCGTCAAGGTCGCCTATGATGAGGATTTAAAAGCCTGGACGATGCCATTTTTCATGAGCCCGATGAACACCAAAATCGTACGCCGGAGCAATGCGCTGCTTGGCTATCCTTATGGACAAGACTTTCGGTACGAAGAGGCGATCCTGGTCGGCAGCGGCCCTGTCGGCTGGCTGATCGCAGCGATGGGAGCGGCTGCAGCCGGTGGTTTTATGCTGTCCATGGCGTTGTCGCCCACACGCTGGCTGTTGAAGAGGTATGTTTTTCCCAAGCCGGGTGAAGGTCCGGACCGGCAAGTGCGCGAGCAGGGATTTTACCAGCTCATTCTGATTGGAAAACTCGATAGCGGCGAGACCATGCGGGCACACATCAGTGGCACGGGAGACCCGGGCGTCGAATCGACAAGCAGAATTCTAGTCGAATCTGCCCTTTGTTTGGCCCAGGAAACAGACAAGATAAAAGTCGGTGGCGGCTTCTGGACACCCGCCTCAGCGATGGCTGAGCTGTTGCTGCCGCGACTAATCGACCATGCTGGTTTGAAATTTGAACTTGAATAGATTACGCCAGATCATTGCCGGCCGGTGTTGCGCGTATCGTTGCCACCAGCCAATCGCGAAAGGCGCGGACCTTAGGACGCTCCATGTTTTCCGGCGGGCAAACGAACCAATACCAGTGGTTTGACGGCAAAACCAAATCAAACGGCTTGACCAGCCGTCCGCTGTCAAGGTCCTGGCGAACGAGAAACTCACTAACCAGCACCACGCCGCCACCGTTCATTGCCGCCTCGACCGCAAGTGAATCACTGGTCACCACCGGGCCTTTGGAACTGTCAACACCATGCACGCCGGCCGTCTTCAGCCACATGGCCCAATCCGGCTGGGTACCGGCGGCGGCATACCAGTCGACATGGATTAAAGTATGATGGGCCAGATCAGCGGGGCTGCGCAACGGCCGTTCTCCCTGCAACAGCGCGGGTGAACATACCGGCGCGACATCCTCGTTCACCAAAGCATCGGCATGTAAGTCCGGGTAGGGTCCGGTACCGAAGCGGATTGCTGCATCAACACCGTCGCTGGTGAAATTCGCAATCGACAACGAACCATCCAGGCGCACGGTAATATCGGGATGAACAACGTTAAATTCCGAAAGCCGCCGAACCAGCCATTTACCAGCAAAAACGGGAGCAGATGAAATCACCAGCGGTTCGTCACCATCAAGGTCCTCCAAGGCGCGGCAACCCTGTGTCCATAATTCGAGGCCCTTGCTCAAATAGGGCAATAAGGCAGCACCACTATCGGTCAACCGAATGGCACGAACAGTCCGGTAAAACAGGGGATTTCCAAAATAGTCCTCCAGCGCTTTGATCTGATGGCTTACCGCAGCGGGGGTGACTGCTAATTCTTCCGCAGCCGCACTCATGCTGGCCAGCCGGCCCGCGGCTTCAAAAGCACGCAAGGCATTCAATGGCGGCAATCTGCGAGACATGATGGATTATTCTATGATTTAGATTTTCTAAATTATCGCTTGAAGACTTTTCGTTTGTCAACAGGGGATTTTATGACGATATAGGAATTAATGAAGATTTTATATCTAATTTTTCTAAAAGGAATGAAGTGATGAACCCCTATGCATTCACAGATCCACTGCATCCCAATTTTCAGCCGGACTACCGGGCCTTGGAAAATTGCACTCAGGACGACGGGATTGATTTTTCCCTGAGCCGCGCCATCTACCGTCTCGTTACCGGCATCGAGCGGTTGCTGTTTAAGCGCGAAGGCTGATCCAGGAACCGGAAAATGAACCCGAGAGCTTCTTCTAGACCGCGGTAAGTTCACGGAACCAGACAATAAGTCAACGCCTGAAAGCTGCCTGCTCAGTTAAGAGCCGGTGCAGCTCTCAGGCGTTCCGCCATAAAATCGACAAAGGCCCGCACCCTGGCTGAGACCATGCGTCCTTCTTGATGAACAACATGAATTGGGCTCGGCGGCATTTCATATGCGCTCAAAACTGTTTGTATGCGGCCATCGGCAAGAAAAGGCGCAACTTGGTATGACAACAAGCGTGAAATCCCCCAACCGCCTGCGACCAGTTCAATCACTGCATCATTGGTATTGATGCTAAGCCGCGGTTCTGCCCGAAAGTAGAAAGGCGACCCGTCTTTTTGAAATTGCCAATCTGCTGTAACTCCGATAGCTACGGATTGGATGAGTTTGTGGTTGGAGAGATCTTCAGGCTGCTGCGGCAGGCCGTGTTTTTTGAGGTAGCCGGGTGAGGCGATCATCACTTGACGAACGCTTCCAGCACGCGTTGCAATCAGGGATGAATCCGGCAGCTCTCCAATTCGTATGGCAACATCCAGCCCCTCATCCATCAGGTTGACCACCCGGTCGATAAAAAACGCTCGGGCCGTCACCTGCGGATACAAATCCAAAAATTCACCCAGGATCGGCGTTACAAACATGCGGCCGAACAGGACCGGTGCGGTAATGCGAAGTTGACCGCGCGGCGTTGCGTGTGAACCAACGGCAGCTTCTTCCGCTTCTTCGAGGTCGAGTAAAATCCGCCGCCCGTCTTCGAGAAACCGCTGACCGCTTTGCGTTAAGCGAACCGAACGCGTGGTGCGCACGAATAATCTGGTCCCCAATCTGTCTTCCAGCATGGCGACGGCGCGCGTTACCGCCGGCGGCGACATGCTCAGGTTGCGGGCGGCGGCGGCAAACCCGCCACACTCTGCCACCTTTATGAATACTTGAATAGCGTGAAACCGGTTCATCTAATTGTTCCATTTTTTGGAATAGTATTTTTATTATTACGCTTATTCAAACGATTTTTAAAACAGATTAAATCTTGTTCACCGGACCCGCAGTGTGGCCGGACAGTGATCAACCCTTAATTTAGATGAGATTTATTATTATGAGCCGTATCAACACAGTTACACAAGAAACCGCAAATGCCGAACAGAAGGGCTTGCTTGATGCCATCCAAAGCAAACTCGGCATGGTCCCTAATTTTCTCGCCGTACTCGCCAATTCACCTGACGCCCTGGCGGGTTTCCTCGGCCTGCATCAAATTGCCGAAGCCGGTCAGTTGGACCCGCAGACACGTGAACGTATCGCCCTTGTGGTTGCCCAGGAAAATTCGTGTGAATATTGCGTTTCAGCCCACACAGCGATCGGTCGCAAAGCCGGGCTGACAGGCGCGGAAATCGACGCCAATCGCGCCGGTACCTCGCAAGATGTTCGCGCTGCCGCTGCCGTTACATTTGCCAAGGCGTTAAATGAACACAACGGCGAAATAACCCAGGCCGAATTCAATGATATTCGTGCTGCAGGCTACAGTGACGCTGAGATTGTCGAGATCATCACCCATGTCGGCATGAATATTTTGACCAACCTGATCGGCAAGGCATCGCAGGTGGATATCGATTTTCCCAAAATCGCGCTGCAGCAGCAGGCAGCATAATCCGCAAATGATTTTTGAAAAAAACCAGGGCGAGGCATCAAAATTTCAACAAACATCGAAAGCCTCGCCCACCTATCCCTAGGAAGAAAGACAAATCATGGCCCGAAAATTCGCAGAAATCACCTTTACAGCCGCCGTTAAGGAAGCCCAGGTGCGCTATGGCAGCCGCTCTGCAAATGAGGGTTTTGAGTACGCTGAAGACAAGCGTGATACCTTGGGCGAGGCTGAGATTGCCTTTATCAATGAGCGTGACGGGTTTTATCAGGCAACGGTCAATGAAAACGATTGGCCCTACGTTCAGTTTCGCGGCGGGCCTGCCGGGTTCCTGAAAGTGCTGGACGAGCGCACCATTGGCTATGCGGATTTTCGTGGAAATATCCAATATCTCAGCGTCGGCAATCTTGCCGCGAATAACCGGGTTTCTTTAATCCTGATGGATTATCCCAACCGTCGGCGCCTCAAAATCTGGGCCCGTGCGCGCATTGTCCATCATGATGAGGATGCCGATTTGCTTGCCCGTCTGGAAGTCTCCACCTACCGTGCAAGAGTTGAACGCGCGGTGGTGTTGACCGTTGAAGCCGTTGACTGGAATTGCCCGCAACACATTACGCCGCGATTTTCTGAAAGCGAAATAGATGAAATGGTGGCACCCTTAAGACACCGCATAGCCGAGCTTGAGGCAACGGCAGGTGATCTGCCTGCTGCTCAACAAAAGGTAAAACCGGTTATCGGAGAGGGGCCGCTGGAACTAGTCATCACCGGCATTCGTCAACTCACGCCTGAAGTTCGCGCCTATGAACTGCGTCACCCGGAATTCGAAGAATTACCGCGGGCAACACCGGGCTCACATATACAAGTCCCCGTATCATTGGCGGATGGCAGCCTGGAGACCAGAAGTTATTCAATTGCCAGCAACCCTGACCGTCGCGATGCCTATGAAATTGCCGTTCGGCTTGATCCCGAAGGCTGCGGTGGATCTCGTGCCGTTCACGACATCTATACGCTCGGCTTGCACATTCGTGCCGGCCTACCGAAAAACGCCTTTTCTCTGCACGATGATTCCCGGCCATCCATTTTGATTGCCGGTGGAATTGGCATAACGCCTCTGAAATCAATGGTCGAGGCGCTAAAGGCTGAGGGGCGGGCATTTCAATTACACTATGCCGCGCGATCACGCGGCCATCTGGCTTACCGCGAGCAACTCTCCTCAATACTTGATGGTGCAGTGACATATTATGCCACTGATCAGGGTGACAGGATTGATATCGACACCGTGTTGGCCGGGGCTGAGCCTGACGCCGTGTTTTATGTTTGCGGCCCGCAACGGTTGATTGAGGCTGTTCATTTGAGCGCCGATGCTCTGGGAATTGATCGCAAGCGTGTACGCTTTGAACGCTTTTCAGCAGCAAAACCCGAAGGTGACGATACGACGTTTGAAGTCCGCCTTGCGCAATCTTCAACCAAGCTAACCATCGCTCGCGATCAATCCCTGCTCGATGCCCTGCTTGATGCTGACATCAAGATCGGATATGGCTGCAAATCGGGTACCTGCGGCACCTGTGCCACCAAGGTGCTGGAGGGTGAAGTCGAACACCGCGACATGGCGCTTTCAAAGGCGGAGCAAAACCAGGCCGGGTTAATGTGTGTCTGTGTATCGCGGGCAGCTTCTGACTGTCTCGTGCTGGATTTATAGAGTCTCAATGCCCGCGACAGAATTCCGCTGAATGCGCGAATGTATTGGTAAAAGACCATCTCTGCCACCAGTCCCTCGTGTGTTGTACTTGAAGTTAAGGCCAAAGGGAGTAGTGTTGCTGCAATCAAAATGAAAATAGGGGATGAAAGCCCATGAAACTGGTTCGGTATGGATTAATCGGGCGCGAACGGCCTGGTATCATAGATGATGACGGCAATATTCGAGACCTCTCCAGCCAAATAGGAGATGTTGCGCGCGACGCCTTGAGCGCTGACAGTCTGAACATGCTGGCGGAGTTGGATTTATCTGCATTGCCGGTCGTCGAGGGCAATCCTCGGCTGGGCGCCTGTGTTGGGGCTGTGTCGAAACTGGTGGCCGTGGGGCTCAACTATGCCGATCATGCCCGCGAAGCGGGGCTGAAAATTCCTAAAGAGCCTATTATTTTCAGCAAGGCGGTATCGTCCATTTCCGGGCCGAATGATGACGTTGTCATTCCCAGGGGCTCAACCAAGGTGGATTGGGAGATAGAGCTTGGAATCGTTATTGGCAAACGCGCTCAATATGTCAGCAAGGCTGAGGCTCTTGACTATGTCGCCGGATATTGCATCGTTGATGATATTTCAGAGCGCGAACTGCAAATAGAGCGCAGCGGCGGCCAATGGGACAAGGGCAAGGGCTGTGATACATTTGCTCCCATTGGTCCGTGGATGGTGACCAAAGATGAAATTTCCGATCCTCAAAACTTGGATATGTCGCTGACGGTAAACGGGCAGGTCCGGCAGGATGGCAACTCCAGAACCATGATCTTTCCGATCGACCAGCTTGTCTCTGACATAAGTTCGTGGATGACACTTGAGCCCGGCGATATAATTGCCTCGGGAACACCGCCCGGTGTGGCTCTTGGTATGGAAATACCGGCCTGGTTGAAACCCGGCGATGAACTGCATTCGAGCATTCAGGGTCTGGGCGAGCAAAAACAAAAGGTTGTCGCCTATTCTAGCTAGAAAACTCATCACCGTATAGTCCATACTCACTATTGTCGCGCTAGAGCATTCACGTTCACATTGCACGAAAGAATCTTGATTGTGCCGTCAGCACCGGTCTTCGAATATTCACGCTCCGCCACCTGGCGGTAGAAAGATCAGGCTTTTTTCGGGCCGAACCAAAAGAGCACAAGTCGCTTACGTTTTATGCCAACTTAATTGCTCATTATTTTAACTGATGTCTGGCCATGAAACCTTTGCCCGGGTGTTTGCCTTCGACCAGATATGCCTCAATAAAAACGCTGGCCGAAAATTGATCTACCTCAACGACCAGTTTTTGCAGCGGTGCCATTCTGACTGGCACAATCGCCACTTTCTGATAATCTGATATTGCAGATGTTGGAAAGCAACGGTTGTCTGGCTCAGTGGCCATCGTGCGCTGAACCATTTATCTTGACGTTCAATTTTGAGGGAGTGATGAAAATGATATTTCGTTATTTGGCAGCGGGGTTTATTTTTGTAATGGTTTTGGTGAGCTCAGCAATCGCTGGCAGCGATGGAGGCTTTAAGTTCTATAACACCAAGGGCGACTTTGCAGGCGTAAGTGCAGATGTTGAAGATGCGATCATAAATCGTGGGTATGTTGTCGATTACCATGGTTTTATCGGTAAGATGTTAAAGCGCACGGCCCAGGACGTCGGCGATGCAAAAAAAGTATACAAGGATGCGGAGTTTTATCAATTCTGTTCGGCTGTTCTGTCACGTAGGATGGTCGAGGCCGATCCAAAAAACATTGGTTTTTGCCCATATGTTGTTGTGGTCTATGAACTGGAATCAGCCCCGGGCACGATACAGGTCGGCTATCGCAACCCTCCGATGACCGGATCGGACGAGTCGCAAAAAGCACTGGGAGCTATCGCTAAGCTGCTTGATGAAATAAGTCGCGAAGCCACAAAATAAATAAAGCAAACTGAATAAGTGCGGGAAAACCGGTCTGCAGTGGAGTGGTGCGGGGTTTATTATAAGGGTGGAAACGTCTGTTCCCGCGCTCGCGAATTTATGATTATTACCTTGAAATCGGCTCATGCTAAACGGGAGCTACGTTGGATTTTATTTTACCAGATGAGTGAACAATACCCTATGAAAGTAATAAAAAAAGCAGCGGCGCAAATATTGGTTTTGCTTGTATTTGTGTCCATGACCGCTTTTCCCGCATCGAGTGAGCCAAGGCGGCTGAGCGTCAGTGAGGCGCATGAACTGGCCATGCGTGGCGATATTGTTCTTATCGACGTGCGTACGCCGGGAGAATGGAAAAAAACCGGCATTGGCGCCTCGGCTAAACCCATATCAATGCATTT
>JAJFHR010000391.1 GCA_021775515.1 Hyphomicrobiales bacterium
ATTCACTCAGATCCCGCGATTTACTGTCGCTGACGGATGCCTGTGCCATTGGTTTGCGGGCAAGAACTTCGGCCAGTACGGCAATAATGAAAAGAACGATGGCGCCGGCTACGGCGAGCACGCCAAGGGTCCAGTGAAGCAGAAATATGACGGCCAGATAAATTGGAACCCAGGGAGCATCAAACAGGGCGGAGGGGCCGGGTCCGGTGATAAACTGGCGCAAAACCGTAAGCTCATTTAAGGCAGTGGCGAATTTTTTGTTGCCCGCCGGGCTCAGGCTCTGGCGCATGGTTGCGCTGAAGATGCGGCCGCTGATCCCATGATCAAGGTTGATGCCAATTCTGACCAGAACCCGTGAACGGATTAACTCAAGCAAGCCGAGGACAACAAAAAGTCCGGTTACCAGGGCAAATAAAACCACCAGCGTTGGTATGCTTTGGCTGGATAAAACACTGTCGTATATCTGCAGCATGAACAACGGACCAGTGAGCATCAAAAGATTGATGAACAGGCTGAATATGCCGGTTGCAGACAATGTTTTTTTGCATTTGTGCAGTGCTGTTGCAAGTTCGCGGCGTGGTTGCATCAAAAAGAGCCTCGCAACTCCGCTTTAAGGGCAAAATACTGCGGGTTACTGGTAATCATAATCGCCCATTACTCCAGGTAATATTTAAAAAAAATGATAGACCAGCATGTCTTACCAAGCGGTGAAAAATATAAAATCTAAGCGAGATTTCTACGTGAAATGGTGTCAGATGATAATGTCGTCGCAAATGGTATGGGCATGCACACGAATTTTCGCATTGCTGCGGGTGTCACTAATTAATCGTCTTAAAGTTTTAAGCAAAGAGGGCGTCGATGTCGTCCTGGGCTTCGGATTGGCCTTCTTCCTCGCTGTCTGTTTCGATTTCAAAGGCGTCGCCGTCCTCTGCTTTTCGGCGCTCCGGGCCGCGGTAGTTCTCATCGGGACGGCGGCGGCGGTCCGGGCCAAAAAAACCTCCGACCTTAATGAAGGATCTGGGGTATTCGACAACCTCGATGATGCGCTTATAAAGATCCGTTGCACAGATCGGTTTACATAAAAACTCGGTAATGCCGGCATCGCGAGCTTCCTCAACGCGGTGGCGCTCGGAATGAGCGGTAAGCATGATGATGGGCACATAGGGGTTGGGGGAGTCTTTTGCTGTACGTACAAGTTGAGCAAATTCAATGCCGTCAAGGGTATCAAGGGCATAGTCGAGGACAATTAGATCTACATGGGTGGATCGAAACTCTTCAAATGCATCAGCAGCATCGGTTGCCTCATGAATGCGCCGGACACCAAAGCCTTTCAACAGAGTTTTGATGATCGACAACATATGCGTGTTGTCGTCAACCACCAGGAAGGATATTCCAGTCAGATCATAAGTTTTGTTCATTGCCTTACCCGCCTATCGGCAAAGGCCGTCGCAAATTCCAACTTGCAGGATGATTTCAGCTCTGTTTTACGTCTGATCATCCGGCAGCCTCGCCTCTCGTGCACGTTAATTGCCATCGGTGCATTTTTTACCTGTTAGAATCGCAGGTAACTTGATGTTCCACACAAGGTTCCCACTGTTGGTTTGAAGCTAACATAAGAGCGATAAAATTGTGTTAAATGAGAGGGTTAAAAGTTATATACCAACTAATTTATAAAATATTTTTTTCCGTTGTGATCGATATTTGGTAAGGCCAGTTGACAGCGAGGCAGTGTAACACTATGTTCTGCCGCGCTGTGTGTTGCAGCGCTTAATGTTGGCCGCCAAGTGTTGTTGAGAAGACGAAATGAAAGTTCGCAATTCGCTAAAATCCTTACGCAAACGCCACCGCGATAACCGGGTTGTGCGTCGTCGTGGTCGTCTCTACGTTATTAACAAAACAAACCCGCGGTTCAAGGCTCGCCAGGGCTAAATTGCGTTGAGGCGTTGAATTTCGAGATTACATCTCGACGTCGGCTCACCTGGCTTTACACCTATTAATCATAAATTTGTGACTTAATAAATTTTGACGGATGCGCCTTGCAACCGCTAGTCTTGTGCCGTCATGGGGTATTTTCGGCTCATAGTTTATCATTTAACCCTGACCGTGCTGGTTGGTGGCTTGTTGCTGCCCGGCAGCGCTATTGCGCAAACCGGGCCTTCAATTTCACCTGCTCCGGGGGCAAACCCAGGTCTCAGGCTGCAATTGAAGGATGAAAACGCCCGCAAAAAACTGTTATTATCGTCTTTGTTAGGGCGACTGAAAAAGACAGAAGATGCCGCTAGTGCGTTGGTATTAGAACAGGCGATCTGGAAAATCTGGCTTAAATCAGGAAGCCCTACGATTGATTTGTTGATGTCGCAGGTCGTCAAGTCGATGGGCCAGCGTAATTACCGGCTGGCATTGAAATTGCTGGACCGTATTGTAGAGCTTGCGCCGGAATTTTCCGAAGGATGGAACAAGCGGGCAACGGTTTTATATATTACCGGCCAGTTTCAGGCTTCTTTAGATGACATAGAGCGGGTTTTGGTGCTTGAACCTCGGCATTTTGGTGCTTTGAGCGGCATGGGGCTCGTAATGCAGCAACTCGGTGACAAGAAAGGTGCTCTAGGCGCCTTTCGCGAGGCCTTGAATGTGCATCCGTATCTCGGTGCGGCAAAAAAGGCGATCAGAATTTTGGAAAAAGAAGTTGAAGGCCAGGGCATCTAAAAAACGGGTGATCTAAAACAAATAGCCCCCGGTTTTTTATATCGTGTCGTTTCCGTCCCGGCCGACAAAAGCCACGCGCAATGTGTTGGTTGCTCCGGGTGTGCCAAGCGGGATTCCAGCTGATATCAAAATTCGGTTGCCAGGTTCTGCGAAATTTTCCTGGAAGGCAATCCGGCAGGCCTTATCCACCATGTCTTCAGGGTTTTCGGCATCACTCGTCAATACGCAATGCAATCCCCAAACCAAAGCGAGACGCCGACCGGTGGCGGCTATCGGTGTTAAGGCGATGATGGGTGAGCGCGGTCGCTCGCGTGCTGCTCTCAGGCCTGTGGTGCCCGATGAAGTATAGCAAACTATTGCGGCCAGATTGAGCGTTTCGGCGATGGAGCGGGCTGCTGCAGTAATTGCGTCTGCCGCCGTGGGTTCGGGACTGGGATCATTGGTATGAAGGATGGTCGAATAACTTTTATCCTGCTCAATCTCCTGAGCAATATCATCCATCATTGTAACGGCTTCAACGGGGTAGTCTCCTGCCGCTGATTCTGCCGATAACATGACGGCGTCGGCGCCTTCGAAAACGGCCGTGGCTATGTCGGAAACTTCGGCACGAGTGGGGACGGGAGAGTGAATCATGGATTCAAGCATTTGCGTTGCCACAACCACGGGTTTTCCAGCACTTCGCGAGGCCGTTATAATGCGCTTCTGGGCACCGGGGACCTTTTGGATGGGCATTTCCACGCCAAGGTCGCC
>JAJFHR010000392.1 GCA_021775515.1 Hyphomicrobiales bacterium
CCGGGCTGTTGCACCGAATGAGTGGCATCAAATATAACCGGCGCGCCAAACTCACGCAGGATTGGCAGGGATCGCATGTCGGAAATCAACGTATTATAGCCGAATGAGACGCCGCGTTCGGTCACCAAGACATTGGCATTATCCGCGTCGGTGAGCTTGGCAATCACGTTACCCATATCCCAAGGTGCGAGGAACTGACCCTTTTTGACATTAACGATTTTCCGGGTCTGGGCAGCAGCAATCAAAAGATCGGTCTGGCGGCACAAAAAAGCTGGAATCTGTAAAATATCGACGGCCTCGGCTACCCGCGCGCACTGAGAAGCCTCGTGAACATCGGTTAAAACGGGAACGTTGAGCGTTTCTCGGATTTCAGAAAAAATCGGCAGGGATTCACCCAACCCCAAACCGCGAGCACTCGAAATACTGGTGCGGTTGGCCTTGTCGAACGATGTTTTGTATACGAGGTCAATCTTCAATCGGCCGGCAATTTCTTTCAGCGCTGCGGCAACCTCAAGTGCATGTGTGCGGCTTTCAAGCTGGCACGGTCCAGCTATCAAAGTAATCGGCAGTTCGTTGCCGAAAGAAACTTTGCCAGTGGTGACGACAGAATGAGGTTTCATAATTTTCCTTTGCTGTGCCTGATTACATTCTCAGATGAGAACTATTCAGAAAACTCAATCACACAGCCGTGCGCCGCTTGAGCCGGAACAAATACGGCGTCAGTTGTAGCCGAATAATCAACTGAATTTTCATCCAGACAGTGAGTTGTTTTGACCAGAGAGTCTACAATGATCTTATATCCAGCCAGGCGCGGTCCCTGGCTAACATCAAGGGCGCGTTCACCGGCAAATTTGTGTTGCCACTGCTGCGGCGTGAAAAGTGAAAAATGCCCCTCCCCGGCCGCAATATAAATCCCGTCATCTTGAACTTCCTGATTGGGAGAATTGAGCAATTTTTCGAAAAATCCAACAAATTGGCCCGGATTTTCCGTTACCATCATGACCTCAGCGATCGCGCGGGCGGAGTTTTCATGTTGTTGATATTCTTTTTTCCAAAAATATTGCGGGGCATGTTGATGGCAGGTAAAAAAGGCAGATTTCGGCATCTCTTCCTGCGTCACAAACGCCAAGGAAAAACTGACTTCCACCTCCTCGCCACCGGGCAGTTTGGCGTTTCGGGAAAATTTAAACGGCGCATAATCAGATAACCTCTTGGCAGCAAATTCTGCTGCATCGCCATCCGCATCATTTCCCTGAAACACCACCATGGCAAAACCTTCATGGTGCTGGAGAAAATCGCGGTTGAAAGCAGCAAAGGAAAAATTCCTGGCCCCATGTTCAGGAACTAACGCAGGATTATCGATTGCCAGGATTTCCAGAAATCCACCTTGCAGTTGAACCAGGCTATTTTTAGTACCAAACGGGTGCACGCCGACTGGCGTCGTGGTAAAGCCGAGTTTGCGATACCTTCGCTGAGCCTCATCTAGATCATTCACACATAAAACAAGGTGATCAAAGGCGCGATTTTTGGTCATTTCTTTTTTGGCGCTGTGGTTTTTTTATTTTCCAAAACTTTCTCCAGCTTATCGAAATCTCGCAAGTGTATATCCTGCTGCGGGAACGGTATTTCAATGTTAGCTGCTTTCAGTGCCGCAAATATGTCAAATCGCAATTCACTGGCCACACGTATCGTCCGGTCCACATCCTTGAGATAGGCGCGTAATTCAAAATCAAGAGAACTGGCACCAAAATCTGCGAAGAGCACCCAGGGGGCGGGATTTTCCAGTACCTCGTCATATTTTGCAGCACAAGTAACCAAGATTTTTTCCACTTGCCGGGGATCAGATCCATACGACACACCAACGCGGATCTTCAGCCGTCCAATAGTGTCGGAATGGGTCCAGTTTTGTACAGCCTCACTAATTAGAGTTGAATTGGGAACGATAATCGACGCCCGGTCAAAGGTCTCAATTTCGGTTGACCTGACCTTGATGTTTTTTACATATCCCTCACCGCTCGAAACGACAATCCAGTCCCCTACTTTAATAGGGCGTTCAGCCAGCAAAATAAGGCCGGAAACGAAATTATTTACAACACTTTGAAGACCGAAACCAATGCCAACCGAGAGAGCGCCGGCAACGATAGCAACTTTGGAAAAATCAATGCCGGTAAAGGACACTGCAAACAGGCCGGCTATAATAAATCCGATATATCCGGTGGCCGTTTTAATCGAATCTTTTACTCCCCGGTTCATCTGGGTACGAGACAACACCCGTTGATCAAGCCACCGTGTTATCAAACGTGTGATCACCAGGCCGATGAAAAACACAGATATTGAAATGACTACCACCGACAGGGAGATGGTCACACCGCCTACCTGAAAACCGAAAAAAGCCACCGACAACCAGCTTTTCAGATCGACCCAGGTCACCGCCCACTGCGATACAATCAGGGGCAGCCCGATAAAGACCAGGATGAAATCGAACATGCTGCCGCTCAAAAGTGCAAACCTGTTAACGCCTGAGTTGCTCAATTTCAGTGTATTGCGGAGAAAATCACCAAACACCCACCCTGTTTTCACGCCGGTTGTGAGGATTTCATCAACGAGGCAATGAAGCAGATACAGTATGGTGATTAGGGCGGATGTCCTGATCAGTTGCTCACTTAAAAATTGGCCCAGTGCGAGAAATCCGCCCAGCAGTGATAAACCGATCAACAGAATTACAAGCCAAAGAAGACTTCTAATTCTAGCAACCCACAAAAACCCTCCCGAGCGCCCGGTAGGTTTGATTTCTTCAATTTTTTTCCCTGAACTCGAAACGCTCAACAGGCTAAAGCTTGCCACCGCCAGGATGGCAATGCTCGATACCG
>JAJFHR010000393.1 GCA_021775515.1 Hyphomicrobiales bacterium
GCCTAAGTCTTCAGCGAAAGCCAATTTGACACATTGTAAGATGATGTTTTTTGGAATGGGTGTGAGGGTGTTGTTGTTTTTCATGAGGATAACCGGACAACATTGGAGGGCAGATTGGTATCATCGGACAAAAATTCGTGAGACATATTGTTGACCTGACCAAGGGTAAAAAAACTGCGGTGGCGCTGGGTATCGATCGCTTCAGGATAATCGCTGCGAAAATGACTGCCGCGGCTTTCTTCGCGGTTGAGCGCGGCCACAACTATCATCTTTGCTGCCACCAGAATGTTAATGAACTGCGAGCGCTCAGGCGCATCCATCATCATTACCTCCAGTTGGCCAAGGGCACTGATCAGTCCTTTTTTATTGCGGCTTACACCGGCATGTTTGCTCATCAGTGAGCGTATTTTCTGAATTTTGTCCTCATCGTCGCCAGCCTCCCGAAAAGCCTCGGAAGCGGTGATTTTCAGATTTTTCCGCGGACTATGATGGTAGGCCAGAGACATAACGTCTTCGGCAATTCTGGCGGCGAAAACACAGGCCTCAAGAAGTGAGTTGCTGGCTAGGCGATTGGCGCCATGAGCACCGGTCGAGGCTACTTCACCACACACCCAAAGACCATTTACCGTAGACCTGCCGTTGGCATCACTCAATACACCGCCCATATGATAGTGGGCGGTTGGAACTACCGGGATTAAATCTACTTCCGGGTCGATGCCCGCAGCCTGACAGTAAGAAAAGACTTGCGGAAATTTGGACTTGAAATGTTTGCCGATCGCACTGCGGCAATCAAGGAAGGCTTCACGTCCTGCGGCAATTTCATCAAATACCGCGCGGGCAACAATATCGCGCGGCGCAAGTTCTGCATCTGGATGTGCCGGCACCATGAAGCGCTCACCAAGATTGTTGATCAGATGTGCACCTTCACCGCGCAAGGCTTCTGTAGCCAGCGGCGAGGGGTCAATGTCTGCGGCAATTCCGGTAGGGTGAAACTGAACAAATTCCGCATCGGCGATAACAGCGCCCGCCCGAGCCGCCATGGCTAATCCGTTGCCGCGGGCTTCAGGTGGATTGGTGGTTACCTTATAAAGGCCGCCGAGGCCGCCGCTGGCAAATATGACTGCCCAGGCTGGTATCGAAATAGACCTTGATGATCCGGTGCTCCCGACCTCATGAGCTTCAACGCCGGTAATGTTATTGCCTTTTGAGATAATTTCATGGGCGGCAAAACCTTCAATTACGGAAATTGACGGCGTATGGCGCACCGCTGCAATCAGGGCTTCCATGATTTTTCGACCAGCCATATCTCCTTTAACCCGTACAATACGCGGGCGACCGTGGGCGGCTTCGCGGCTGAGAGAAAGTTTTCCCTCAAGATCGCGATCAAACGGCACGCCGTAGGAGAGCAGATCGTTGATGCGTGCCGGGGCTTCGCTGGCCATTAGAAGAGCTATGCCTTCATTGACGATACCGGCACCGGCCTGAATGGTGTCTTTCGCATGATCTTCAGGTGTATCACCTTCATCAATCGCTGCTGCGATACCGCCTTGAGCCCAGGCGCTTGACGCGCCTTCTCCTATCGGGGCAGAGGCAATCAAGGTGACAGGGAGAGGCGACAGTTTCAGGGCGGCAAACAGACCGGCCAGACCTGCGCCGACGATGACAATGCCAGATGAGGTTTGAGGTAATGCCGTCACAACTCACCAACCCCGCTAAACTGAATTTCCGGCCCTATACAAGGCCTGCCCGACTAGTTATTCAGATTGATCATGCGTTCTACGGCCTGGCGTGCCCGGATGGCTGTATTGGGATCTACTGTTACCTCGTCTTGCAGGAACAGCAATGAATCCAGGATCTTTGGCAGCGTGATCTTTTTCATGTGCGGGCACAGATTGCAGGGGCGGACAAACTCTACACCGGGGGTTTCAACGGCAACATTATCGCTCATTGAGCATTCGGTGACCATGACGACCTTGGGCGGTCTTTTGGTTTGAACCCAATCTATCATGCCGCTGGTCGAGCCGGTAAAATCCGCTTCCGCCAGCACGTCCGGGGGGCACTCAGGATGGGCAATAATCTTGATAGCCGGGTCGGACTTGCGGTAGGCGCGGAGTTCTTCAGCGGTGAAACGTTCATGAACTTCGCAATGGCCCTTCCAGGCAATAATCTCGACGTCGGTTTTGGTGGCGACATATTTTGCCAGATATTCATCAGGAATGCATAGGACACGCGGCGCTCCGAAAGATTCAACCACCTGAACTGCGTTTGACGAGGTACAGCAGATGTCGCATTCAGCTTTAACCTCTGCCGTTGTATTGACGTAGGTTACGATCGGGACACCGGGATATTTTTCGCGCAGGAGCCTGACATCAGCCCCGGTAATGGATTCTGCAAGAGAGCACCCGGCACCCTGATCAGGGATGAGGACAGTTTTTTCCGGATTTAGCAGTTTCGAAGTTTCAGCCATAAAATGAACGCCGCACTGCACGATTATATCGGCATCCACGTTTGAGGCTTCCTTGGCAAGCTGGAGTGAATCACCAACAATATCGGCGACACAATGAAATATCTCGGGGGTTTGATAATTATGCGCAAGCACAACGGCCTTGCGTTTCTTTTTCAGATCGTTGATTGCCTTGATATAGGGGGCACAAAAAGGCCACTCCACCGAGGGAATTACGCTGGAGACCCGCTCGTATAAGGGGGCCATTTCTTTTGCCAGTTCCTCGGTATATTCCAGCTCAGGCATTTCCATAACACCAAATTTCCGGGCGGCTTGACTCAGAGTTGCCTCGCCTGGTGTTGACATTGTCATATCGGTCATGTTTGCCTCCTAGCTGGAGTAGATATACTCGTTTTGAGTATATCTAGGATAATAAAACATCCGGCTGCATCAGCCGGCCACAGTGAACCGCCGTCACATTGAACTGCGGAAATAGGTTATACAATCAATATAACCACACTTTTCGGCAATTTCCAGTAGGGAAAATGAGTTTCCTTGGCATAAATTTCTAACCTTCTGAAATTGTTGATTTTTAGGAAAAAATAAGGGTGTTTTCAACGACTTGAGGAAACCCGCAGGCCGGGGGCAGGGCGTTCCTGGAGGACTTCACGGCGAAAAGAAAATAGTGAAGCCGGTCTGCCGCCAGTTGTGGTGGACATTTTCCCTGTTGGTTCCACAAGCCCGCCTTTTTCCACCAACCGGCGAAAATTTTGTTTGTGCAAATGACGACCGGAAATGGCTTCGACGCTGCGTTGTAATTCAAACAGGGTGAAATCGGAGGGCATGAGTTCGAAAACAACCGGCCGATATTTGAGTTTGCCGCGCAAGCGTCCCATTGCAGTTGCGAGAATACGCCGGTGATCGTGATTCATTGGCTGTCCCATGCGTTTGCTGATGGTGCGGTCATGTTCCTTTTGACCGTTATGCCCGCGCCCGGCTTCGGCTACCAGGCCTGCTTCGTACAGGAGTTCATAGCGCTCCAGCACTTTTTCTTCGTCCCAGGCGAGGCCGCCGAGACCGAAACACAGGTTAAGGCGCTCCCGACGCCTGTGAGACTTGTCTTGCTGCCGGGATTTTGCCCCTTTTTTTGCCCATTTCTCCAAGGCCGGGTTTATAACATCATCGATTAGAGGCGGTTTTTTTTCCCGCCAATCCTCCCACGGA
>JAJFHR010000394.1 GCA_021775515.1 Hyphomicrobiales bacterium
CCACTGCTGAGGAAGGCAAACCCGCCATGAAAATGGAAGGCGACGCTAAAATGCCGATGGCTGAGGACGGCAAAACCGCCATGAAAATGGAAGGTGACGCTAAAATGCCGATGGCTGAGGATGGCAAAACCGCCATGAAAATGGAAGGTGACGCTAAAATGCCGATGGCTGAGGACGGTAAAACCGCCATGAAAATGGAAGACGGCGATAAGGATCATGCCGAGGAAAAAAATGCTGATGATAAGGATGCCGGTGAAGCTTCAAGTGGTGGTTTGAAAATTTTCGAAAAGGCTGCCTTCGACCGCGAAATCAATTTGAAAATGAAGGAGTGGGGCTACTCGGATTTGAATATCGAGGTAAAGAAGGGCGAGCGAATTCGCTTCAACGTTACAAACAGTGGAAAAATACCTCACGAGTTTATGTTTATGACGATGCCGGCAATGGCGGCCATTAATTACCGCGCGCAACGAGCCGACTGGAGCCTTCTGGAACATGAAGCCTTGTATGAAAAGTCACTTGTTCTTCCCGGTGGCTCATTTTCTTTTGTCGTCGAAATTCAAAAAGATGGCGCGTGGATGTTTATGTGCATGCTGCCGTATCACATGCAGATGGGTATGATGGGCCAAATCTCAACGCCGGGTATGGCGATGGACATGAAGATGTAGCTAACCTATTTCGGCTTGCGCCGAGTACGGGCTAACCGTTTTTGCTCATGGAAATATCGTTGAGGAAACAAGCGCTTTGTCTTTCTCCGCCGAGCGTTACCAGTTGCGGTGCCGATTTTGCGCATGGGTCAAATGCGCGGGGACAGCGCGGGTGGAAATGACAGCCTGCGGGTGGAGCGAGCGGTGATGGGACTTCGCCGCGGATGGGTGCAAATTCAGCATGGCGATTTTCCAGGCGCGGCACTTCACGCAATAATGCATCGGTGTAAGGATGATTTGGGTTTTCAAACAGCGCCTCGGATGGTGCAGATTCGACAATGCGGCCTAAATACATAATGGCTATATGGTCGCTGATATGTTCAATCACGCCCAGATCATGACTGATGAACAGATAGGTCAGATTAAATTTTTCTCTCAGTTCGATAAACAGATTTAAAATTTGCGCTTGAATGGAAACATCAAGAGCAGCGACCGATTCATCACAGACAATGAACTCCGGCTTCACCGCAAGCGCACGGGCGATACCAATGCGCTGGCGTTGGCCCCCGGAAAACTGATGGGGATAGCGGCGCTTGTAACTGGGATCCAGGCCACAACTTAGCATGATCTCATCAAGGTAATCCTCACGCTCCTTGCGCGAAATGATCCCGTGAACAACCGGTGCCTCGCCGATAATATCCTGAACCCGCATTCTTGGATTTAGCGACGCAAAAGGGTCCTGAAATATCATCTGAATTTTTAGAGCCGTCGCCTGTGCCTGTGCCGCCGGCATCAATGCCACGTCTTGTCCGCGGTAAAACACTTGGCCTTCACTTGGATCGAGAATACCGGCGACTATTCGGCCAAGCGTTGACTTGCCGCAGCCGCTTTCACCGGCAAGGCCAACAACTTGACCCTGCTGTATCTTCAAAGAAACATTATCAACGGCATGGACCAGTTCCTCATGAATGTCAGCGCCCAAGCGCTCGGCCATCCGCCCGGCAAAATCAAGCTCCTTGAGGAAGCGTTTTGAGATGCCGCGAAGCTCGAGAATTGGCGGTGAAGGGTTTTGCGCCACGATCAACTGGTCTCCAGATGAGGATGGAAACACCGGACTTCCCTGCCCGGTTTTGGCTTGGTTGCTTGCGGCATGTTTTTGCAGGCTTCATCTGCACGGCTACAGCGCTCGCGAAAGGCACAACCTGAGCCGAGCTTTAGCAGTGATGGTGTCATGCCGGGTATTTGATAAAGCGGCGAGCCGCGCTTGTTGCGGCTGGGTACCGAGCCAATCAGTCCATAGGTATAGGGGTGGAAGGGATCATCCAAAACTTCATCAATGCCGCCTTTTTCGACAATGCGTCCGGCATACATGACACATATGCGATCTGCCAGTCCGGCAACGACAGTTAAATCGTGGGTGATCCAGATCATCGCCGTTCCCGTATCGCGGCACAGCTTTTGAGCTTCATAAAGAATTTGCGCCTGAATGGTCACATCCAGTGCCGTTGTCGGTTCATCGGCAATGATCAAATCGGGCTTGTTCAACAGGGCAATCGCGATGGCCACGCGCTGCCGCATGCCGCCGGAAAACTGATGGGGATAAGCGCGCAGGCGCTCATCAGGTGAGGGAATACCCACCTGCCCCAAAGCATCACGTGCCCGCAGTCGTGCAACCTTGCGGGAAACGTTTTCGTGAGCCTGGATCGCTTCAATCATTTGCGTGTCAATCCGTAAAACCGGATTTAACGTCATCATCGGGTCCTGGAAAATAAGCGCAATTTTTCGGCCTCTTATCTTGCGCATCTCTGTTTCGGCAAGGCCGACAAGATCAGTGCCATTAAAGATTATGCGCCCACCGACAATTTTGCCGGGATGGTCAATCAGGCCCATGATGGAAAATCCTGTCACCGATTTTCCGCAACCGGATTCTCCCACAAGCCCGAGCACTTCACCCTTATTTACGTTGAAGCTAATGCCATCCACCGCTTTTACATCGCCCGCCTTGGTAAGAAAGTGGGTCTTGAGATCTTCAATCTGCAAAGTTGGCTGGCTTTGGCTCACAATTCCTCCTCACCTAACTCTGCAAACGCGGGTTCAACACATCGCGCAGTTGATCGCCGACCAGATTGATCGATACGATAGTCAATAACAGCGCGATGCCGGGGAAAAAGCTGATCCAGTACCTTCCGCTCAACATATATTCAAATCCATTGGCAATGAGCAGCCCCAGGGACGGTTCGGTAACTGGAAGACCAATGCCAAGGAAAGACAAGGTTGCTTCCAGCGCTATGGCGTGAGCTACCTGAACTGTTACCACAACAATCAGCGGTGGCATGCAATTAGGTAACAGATGACGAAAGACAAGACGGCTGTGGCTTAAGGCCAGACACCGGGCAGCTTCCATATATTCCTTGCGCCGCTCGACCAGGGCGGTTCCGCGTACGGTCCGGGCATAATAGGCCCATTGCACGGCGACCAGAGCAATAATAATTTTATCAACCCCCTTGCCAAGAATGGCCAACAGAACCAGAGCAACCAGAACGGCTGGAAACGATAGTTGTATATCGACAATCCTCATGATTAAACTGTCAATGCGGCCGCCAAAATAGGCAGCCGTCAGACCGAGTGAACTTCCGATGATCAGAGCAATAAAAGCACTCATCGCCCCGACACCCAGACTGGTTCTAAGGCCGTAGAAAATACCGCTTAACATGTCCCTGCCCTGATCATCCGAGCCAAGCCAAAAAGTTATGCCGGTGCCGCTTACTTCGCCCGGCGGCAGGCGGCCGTCCATAATGTCCAGTTGAGCCAGATCATACGGGTCCTGTACCGACAAGAGCGGGGCAAAAATGGCGATGAGGATAATGACGCAAATGATGCTTAAGCCGACAACGGCCACTTTGCTCTCGCAAAAGTCGGATATAAACCTTCGCAGCGGCGAAATTTCCTTTTTGCCGAGCGGATCGCTAATTTCTTGCTCAAATCCGGTTTCAATCTTCATGATTTCATATCCCCCAAGCGCACACGGGGATCGAGCATCGAGTAAATGATGTCGACAACCAGATTGATCACAATGAACATGGACACCGTCATCAGCAAATAGGCGACGATGACCGGGCGATCGAGAACATTTATAGAATCAATGATGAGCTTGCCCATCCCCGGCCAGGAAAAAATCGTCTCAGTGACAACGGAAAAGGCAATAACATTGCCGAGTTCGAGGCCGAGGACAGTTACTACCGGAATCATAATGTTTTTAAACACATGCACCATAATGACCCGGGCATTGGAGAGACCTTTGGCGCGGGCGAATTTTACATAATCCATCAACATTGCCTCGCGCGTTCCAGCCCGCGCCAAACGAATGGTCAAGGAGAGTTTGAACAAGGCCAGGTTTATCGCCGGCAATAATATGTGGGAGAGACCATTAAGGGTGAGAAAACTTACCGGAACGCCGAAAACATCGACAGTCTCGCCGCGGCCCGAGGCCGGCAGCCAGCCAAGATAAACGGCAAACAGCAATATCATCATCAAGCCCACCCAGAATGTCGGCAGACTGAACCCCAGGATTGATCCCGACATAATGGTACGGCCAACCCAGGAATCGGGTTTAAGTCCGGCGATCATGCCAAGCGGGATACCTAAAAATATAGATAAAAACATGGCAAAGCCGGCTAGTTCGAGTGTTGCCGGCATGCGTTGCCAGATGAGTTGAAGGGCGGGAATATTGAAAACAAACGATCGTCCCAAATCGCCTTGCAGGGCATTGACAAGGAAAATCCAATATTGCTCCCACATTGGTTTGTCCAGGCCCAGTGCTTTAATGGCGCGTTCGATTTCTTCCTGATCTGCATCAGGATTAATCAGAATGTCGACCGGGTTGCCGATGGCAAATACACCGATAAAAACCAGCAGCGACATCACCAGCAAAACAAGGCCGCTTTGCGTCAACCGCCTGATCAGAAAAGCGATCAACGCGCCTCTCCTTTCTGATTATCTGCTTTCGATAATTTTGGGGCGAACCCGTGTGTGGGATTCGCCCCTTCTATTGTTTGTACGGCAAATCTACGGCGCGGGTTTAACACCCATGGCGAGTGTTTGCTCGTCAGTGCGGGCATTATAAACCAAACCCTTGCGCACCGCCCAGGTATTGACCTGGAAATGCAAAGGAATGATGCCAAGATTGTTGATGCCGATTTCAGTTGCTTCAATCAAAAGATTTTTATGCTTTTCACGGTCAACAGTTGCCAAGGCTTGTTCGAGTTTTGCATCAAGGTCGGCATTTGAAAAACGCCCACGGTTTGAGCTGCCAAACCCTTGTGATTTATCATAGGTGTGCAACAGCGCTCCCAGGGGCGATGATGGCTCGCCCGATCCAGCCCCCCATCCCACCAGCATGAAGCTGAACTCAAGCTTCGATCCGCGCGGGAAAAAGACGTTCTTGGGCATCGTGTCAACCTTGCTCTTGATGCCGACACGCGTCAGCATCTGGGCAATGGCCTGTACGATTTTGGCATCATTTACATAGCGGTTGTTCGGGCCTTGGATGGTCAAGCCAAATCCGTCACCCCAGCCAGCTTCTTTAAGCAGGGCCTTTGCGCCCTCAGGATTATACGGCTCGACTTTAAGGTTGGGGCTAATGGCAAAAAATCCATCCGGCAACAGTTGACCTGCCGGGATGGCAACACCTTCCATGACCTTTTCAACGATGCCTTTGCGGTTGATCGCCATCGACATGGCCTTGCGCACACGCAAATCCTTGAGAGGATTTTTGTCCATTGGGTTGCCGTTGACATCGGTCACAAACGGCGATTTGTCGCGGGCCGTATCGATGTGCATGTAAATAACCCGGTTTGACACCGTCTGAGAAATCGAAACCTTGTCGTTTTTCTTCAAAATTTCAATGTCACTGGTCGGGACAAAGTCAATCATATCCACAACACCGGCAAGGAGCGCGGCGACACGGGCAGAATTATTTGATAAAGGTTTTACGATTACATCTGACCAATTGGGCTTTTCACCCCAATAATTGTCATTGCGCTTGTAGACAATGCGATCGCCCGGCACAAATTCGACAAACTTGAAGGGCCCGGTGCCGTTCATCGCCTTGCCCGAGTTGTAATCCTCAGTAGAAGCGCCAGTACCTGTTTTTTTCGACACAATGCCAAAGGTGCTCATGTAAGTTGGCATCAAGGGAAACGGCTTTTCCGTTTTCAGGCGGATGGTCAAGGGGTCGATGATCTCAACCGACTTGATCTGTTTGATGTAGCGGCCGAGTGATGAAGGGCTATTTGGAACATTGGGCGCCCGTCCAATGGTAAAGGCGACATCATCGGCTGAAAAATCTGAGCCATCATGCCATTTAACTCCAGAACGCAGCTTAAATTCCCAGGTCAGTTCGTCAACATTATTCCAGGAAACAGCCAATCCGGGCTTAAGGTTTTGTTTTTCGTCCTGCAAAATAAGCCGGTCAAACACGTAAAGCGCCATCATATTATTCGGCGTTAGATTGTGGTAATGCGGATCCATAGAGCTTGGCTCACTCTTGAGCCCAATTTTCAATGTTTGGGCATTGACGCTCCCGGCAAAAACCAGAGAAATGGCCAGTGCGAGCCCAAAAAGCAATTTTTGCTTTAACATAACTCCTCCCTCACTTTTTTGGTGTTATTTCGAAACACATTTAATGCAAAAACCCGCTCAATGGTGCAAAAATTCACGCTTGTTGGGGCCCTGCTGATTTAAATTATTATGCTGAACTCCCCCGATGTCTAGAAGTTTCAATGGCTTGCCACCTAAACTCCAGATACCAAAGGTGCCTGTTCAATACTCTTGCATTAAAAACATTGGAGCGCAAAGCGTTAGATTTACTTATCTGTGCCGTAATTATAAATCAGTGCCCTCCCAGTTTGTATCGTCGTCCATGGGGTAGACCGGCCGTGGCAGATGTTTAAAATCCAGTCGGTCAAAAACCGGCGTGGTGAGCCCATCAGAATCTACTTCGTATATCTGCTCAGGCCGGAAAAACTCATCAAAACCGGCCCTGAAATGACCGCGCGACTTAACAACTACCGACTTAAACCCTGCAATATCCAACCCGAAGTGTTCGAAGAAATTAGGATCTGCACATTGTGTACGAAAACTTATCACCACCATGGTAATCCCGGAAATGCGAATAGCTGTCGACAGCCCCAGTTTAACGGTTCTGCCGGCATAAAGCCCACGCCGCCCCGGCACAAGTCCGTTTGACAGCTTTAATACCTCGACGGGCAGGTTAAGCTGATTGGCGTTGGGGTCATTGCAGCCTTCATTGAGGCGAGCTTCAAACATTGCGCCCTCACCCTTTTGATGGCACGCCTGGGCCAAAGCCGGATCAATGAAGAGGCCGAACAGCACGCGCTCAGCGTTGGCGTTAAGCAAGGCCTCAAGAATTTCAGTGGTATTGCCGCGCCCGCCGCCACCTGGATTATCTCCCATATCTCCAAGCAGAACCGGTGGCCCGTCTTGTGTGGCAAGTTCAATTGCCCGTGCAACAGACGTCAATTCCTTTTTAAATCCCTGACGATGCCGCCAGGTCCATTGCGCCAGTTCTCTGGCAATATCCTCCGCCTTAGTTTGCTCGCCAAATACCGAAATGGTGATGCCGTTGTAATCGGTATCGGAAAAGGCAAATCCTCCTGCAATGCAAACCGCCGGGACTTCTTGAGACTGGGCGGCTATGCTTTTTTCGACCAGTTGCGAAAAGATGCCGCCATCGTTGGTCAGCATCGTTATAGTGGGAGCGACTATCGGCAGCCTGATATAGGCCTTACCGAGATTTTCACCATCAAGCAGGCGCCATAATAACCGGGCGCCTTCGCGCGCGCAGGGTGCCTGATCAATATGGGGATTGGTGCGATAAGGAACTATGGCATCGGCATTTTCGACCATTCTCGCGCTGATGTTGGCATGCAGGTCAATGGTGGAAACGATGGCGACATCGGGACCCATTAGCGCGCGGATTTCCTGATATAAGGTACCATCGGGATCGGCATCTCCCGTCGCTGTCATCGCTCCATGGCTGCAGATATAAATTCCTGAGAGCGAATGCGCCGCCTTGAGATATTCCAGGGTCGTACCGAGAAACCTGGCAAAGAAGGTTTGATCGGCTGGTCCGCCCGGCGAGGTTGCGGTGACAACAATTGGAACGGGCTGCCAATCACCCAGCTTGTTCATTTCGTCAATAAAGGCGGGAATTTCCTGGGGCATGGACGGTGCGTCTTTTTGCGCTTCCTTTAAAATGGCCTCACCCGCCAGATAACAGGATTGATAAAAATCCTCGGCCGTGGTTGGTGGCGCGAAATTGTTGCTCTCAAGAGCAAGCCCGACAATGGCAATTCGCCTTGGGCTCGAGCTCATAGTATCAGGCATGGTTTCCCCAACTTTTGCTTTCGTTTGTTCAAATTCTTGCTCACGGCATTGGTGGCTGGGATGGAATGGTCTATAACAGCCACATTGAACACCCATCCCCCCGGCAGCGCAATAGGACGAACACTTGAACGCGTCACAGATAATCAGCCGTAAGATCATTCAGGACCTTATCGGCTTTGATACAACCAGCCGCGACAGCAACCTTGATTTAATTGCCTATGTTCAAAGCTACCTGGAACAATACGGCA
>JAJFHR010000395.1 GCA_021775515.1 Hyphomicrobiales bacterium
GCAGCGGAGGCTACACCGAAGGGACCACCCCCCACTGAGGTAGAAAAAAAAGCGATGGAGCCGGTTGCTCCTGAACCGGTGTTAAATCAACAGCTCGCGCAGACGCCGGCTGCACCGGCAGGTTCCTCATCTAATGACGCCAGCACGCCGACCAGCCACACCGATGACTATTACGCCGTAAAGTCGACTATTTTCAATGCGCTGATTGATACGATCGATTTAACCCAGCTTGCACAGCTTGATGCTGAACATGCCCGTGACGAAATTCGCGACATTGTTAACGAAATTATCGCCATCAAAAACGTTGTTATGAGTATTTCCGAGCAGGAGGCCCTGCTTGAGGATATTTGCAATGATGTTCTTGGCTACGGTCCCTTGGAGCCACTTCTGGCACGCGATGATATAGCGGACATCATGGTCAATGGCGCAAGTTCAACTTTCATTGAAGTTGACGGCAAGGTGATTGAGACCAATGTCAGGTTTCGCGATAACTCCCAATTGATGAACATCTGTCAGCGTATTGTGAGCCAGGTTGGCCGCCGTGTTGATGAATCGAGCCCAATGTGTGATGCGCGCTTGCCCGATGGCAGCCGTGTCAACGTCATCGCCCCACCACTGGCGATTGATGGTGCCACACTGACTATTCGTAAGTTCAAGAAAGACAAACTTACGATGGCCAAGCTTGTTGATTTCGCCTCCATCAGTCCGGAAGGTGCCAAGGTTTTGTCGATAATTGGTAAGTGCCGGTGTAATGTTCTCATCTCAGGCGGCACCGGCTCTGGTAAAACGACGTTGCTTAACTGTATGACGGGTTTCATCGAATCGGATGAGCGCATTATCACTTGCGAAGATTCAGCGGAATTGCAGCTACAACAGCCTCACGTGGTTCGATTGGAAACACGGCCCCCCAACCTTGAGGGCGAAGGTGAGATCACCATGCGTGATCTGGTAAAAAACTGCCTGCGCATGCGCCCGGAACGCATCATTGTTGGCGAGGTACGTGGACCTGAGGCATTTGATTTGCTCCAGGCGATGAACACCGGTCATGACGGTTCAATGGGAACTTTGCATGCCAACTCTCCACGTGAAGCCTTAAGCAGGCTTGAAGGCATGATCACCATGGGAGGGTTTTCACTTCCTTCACGAACTATTCGTGAAATGATCGTATCTTCAATTGATGTCATCGTACAGGCTGCACGGCTGCGCGACGGTTCGCGCCGTATCACTCACGTTACCGAAGTGATAGGCGCTGAAGGCGAAGTTATTACGACACAGGATATTTTCATCTACGATATCCTGGGTGAAGATGCTAATGGCAAAATCGCTGGAAAACACCGTTCAACAGGCATAGCACGGCCGAGGTTTTGGGATCGCGCTCGTTATTATGGCGAAGAACACAACCTGGCAATGGCATTAGAGGCTGCTGAAAGCGATCCGACGGGAAGTGATTAAAGGTAGTAGGATGAGGTAGTACCGGTGTTTAGTGGTGAACTCAATATAATCGCTATCGTCTTTATGGGAATGATTAGCGTTGGCGGCATAATATTTGCCGCAATCTATCCGATGTTGTCAGAGCGCTCGAAGGCGAAAAAACGCCTTAACCGCGTGAGCGAAAAAGCCGGACCCGGCGGTCGCATGAAAATGATGTCTGATGACGGCGGAGTTTCGCGGCGCAAGCAAGTCCAGGATTCGCTCAAGGAAATTGAGGCTAAACAAAAAGAAAAAAAGAAAAAGGTCACGCTGCGTGTGCTTATTGAGCGTGCCGGACTGCAAATCACCACTCGGACTTATTTCATCATCAGCATATTTGTCGGGATAGTGTCCGGCCTTTTGCTGTTTCTGACAGGATCATCCCCTTTAATAAGTCTGGGAGCAGTATTTGCAGTCGGTATTGGATTTCCCCGTTGGTTGCTGTCTTTTTTAACCAATCGGCGGCAAAAACAGTTCCTTACTGAATTTGCCAACTCAATTGATATTATCGTTCGCGGGGTTAAATCCGGTCTGCCGTTGAATGACTGCCTTAAAATAATTGCAGCCGAAAGCCCCGATCCTGTCGGGCCGGAATTTCAGGAAATTGTCGATGCGCAGAAAGTTGGTATCCCCTTAAACCAATGCCTGGAAGGAATGTTTGAGCGCATGCCGCTTGCCGAGGTCAATTTTTTCTCCATCGTATTATCAATTCAGCAGCAATCAGGCGGTAACCTTTCAGAAGCGCTTGGCAATCTTTCCAACGTTTTGCGTGAACGGAAAAAAATGCTCGGAAAAATTCAGGCGATGAGCCAGGAGGCTAAATCCTCCGCTGCCATTATTGGTGCACTGCCCTTTGCAATCATGTTTTTGGTTTACCTTACCAGCCCTGACTACATTTCATTGCTTTGGACGGAACCGATGGGTCGAGTGTTATTGGCAGGTTCGGCGGCCTGGATGACGGTGGGTGTTTTGGTAATGAAGAAAATGATCAACTTCGATTTCTAGTCCAACTGGTATCGGATTGCTCAACAAAGGTTAAGTCAAGATGGATGCATTAATAGGTATACTTCACAACACTCAACTGATGGCCAGCATCTTTGTCGCCGTAGCCGTGTTTGCCACCATCTTGACCCTGACGATGCCATTGATGGCGACGGATAAGCTCAAATCTCGCATCAAGAGTGTCTCAACTGAACGCGACAAATTGCGCCAGGAACATCTCACAAGGCTTGAGCGGGAAAAAAATCAGGGAACCCTGCGCACTTCTTCCAAGGGCTTTATGAAGCAGATGGTCGACCAGCTGAATCTTCGTAAGGCTCTGGAAGGTGAGGAAACTAAGGATAAACTGAAGATGGCAGGTCTCAGGGGCCAAGGCCCTCTGTTCACATTTTTGTTTTTCCGGTTTTCTATGCCATTTGTTTTTATGGGGGCAGCCGCAACTTACCTCTTTTTCATCAACACCCACGAACTTCCCCCAATGATACGGGTAGTTTGCACTCTGGCGGCAGGATATATCGGTTTTTATTCACCGAATTTATTTATCTCCAATCTCATCAGCCGGCGCCAATTAGCAATCCAACGGGCCTTTCCAGACAGTCTTGATTTGTTGTTGATTTGTGTAGAATCAGGAATGGCGATCGAAGCAGCGTTTGGTCGGGTGGCCGATGAAATGGGCGCTCAATCTGTCGAAATGACCGAAGAATTAAGTTTAACGACGGCCGAGCTTTCTTATCTTCAGGAAAGACGCCAGGCATACGAAAACCT
>JAJFHR010000396.1 GCA_021775515.1 Hyphomicrobiales bacterium
GTTTTCATCACAAGCGACCACTTTAACGAGCATGCCCGCCATCACTGCACTGGCCGGGTTGGTCCCATGGGCAGAGGAGGGAATAAGACAGACATCCCTTTCGCCTTGAGCGATGCTCTGCAGATATTTGCGAATGGTCAAAAGACCGGCATATTCGCCCTGGCTTCCGGCATTGGGCTGTAACGATACCGCATCAAAACCGGTGATCTCGCACAACATGCTCTCAAGTTCTTCAAATAACTGCTGGTAGCCCTGGGTCTGATCCAGGGGAGCAAAGGGATGCATATGGGCGAAATTACGGAAGGTGACCGGTATCATTTCGGTCGTGGCATTTAACTTCATTGTGCACGATCCAAGAGGTATCATGCTGCGGTCGAGCGAGATGTCCTTGGCTTGAAGCCGGCGAATATAGCGAAGCAGTTCGGTCTCGCTATGATAAAGCTTGAAAATAGGATGCGTAAGATAAGGGCTGGTGCGTTGCAGATCAGCGGGAATATTGTCGCCAACCCGGGTATCAATTTCGTCAATGGAAATGCGATCCAGCGCATCGGTGGCAAAACAGGTCCACAGCCGTTCGAGTTCACTGCGCCGGGTGACTTCATCGAGCGAAATGCCCAGATGATCGGCATCCACCACCCGCAAATTGATGCGTTTTTCCCGCGCCCTGGCAGCAATTCGGTTGGCCTGACCGGGCACGCGAACCGTTATGGTGTCGAAAAAATCATCCGTGACAACGTCGCAACCCAGCTGTTTAAGACCATGCGCCAAAATCTGGGTTAAACGATGGACCCGGCGGGAAATCTTCAAAACGCCTTCAGCACCGTGATAAACGGCAAAAAAACCGGCAATTACCGCCAGCAAAACCTGTGCAGTGCAAATATTGCTTGTCGCCTTATCACGTCGTATGTGCTGCTCGCGGGTCTGCAGTGCCATGCGTAGAGCACGGTTTCCCTGATGTCCCTGACTATCTATGGAAACACCGATTATTCGGCCGGGTATCGTACGTTTGTATTCTGATTTTGTGGCAAAAAAGGCCGCGTGTGGCCCGCCGTAGCCCATGGACACGCCAAAACGCTGCGAATTGCCGATGGCAACATCGGCACCAAATTCCCCGGGAGGTTTCAACAGCGCCAAACTCAGAAGATCGCAAGCCATTATTGCCAGGGCTTGATGTTCGTGCAGGCCATCGATCACAGCCTGGTAGTTGCAGACTTTGCCGCTTGATGCCGGATAAGACAAAAGTGCGGCAAAAACGCCGGCCGGATCAAGGTCAGTTTCAGGATCGCCGACTTTGACTTCAAAACCAAATGCGCGGGCACGGGTTTCAATTACGGCTACAGTTTGCGGGTGGGTATCGGCATCAACGAAGAACACGGTAGACTTGCTCTTGCCGGCTCGTTTGGCCATCGCCATGGCTTCGGCAGCAGCGGTTCCCTCATCCAACAGCGATGCGTTTGCCAGATCAAATCCGGTTAAATCCTGAACCATCTGCTGGAAGTTAAGCAGCGCTTCCATCCGGCCCTGGCTAACTTCGGCCTGATAAGGAGTATAGGCAGTGTACCAGCCAGGATTTTCCAAAACATTGCGCAAGATGACCTTAGGCGTGACCGTGCCGTAATAACCGGTTCCGATCATTGACGTGAACACCTCGTTGCGTTCCGCCATTTTGCGCAAATACGACAAGGCCTCACGCTCACTTTTTGCCGGCGGTGTGGAGATGGGCTGATCAAGCCGTATTTTCTCGGGAACAACCTTTTCAACGAGATCGTCCAGAGAAGTGGCCGCTAGCGCGGCCAGCATGTCCTGCATTTCAGTTTCGCGCGGGCCGATGTGCCGATAAATAAAATTGGCACCGGGTTCCAGTTCGGTCAAAGACGGTCGGTTGTTTGACATGGGGTCCTCCCTTGAAGGTTGTCAGGTATTATGATTGGGAAGCAACCAAGGCTTTGTAAGCATCCTCATCCATCAATCCCTCAAGCTCCGATATGTCGCTCATTTTGATCTTCATAAACCAGCCGTTGCCCATCGGATCCTTATTTACACCAGCAGGGTCGGCTTCCAGATCTTCATTTACTTCAACGATTTCACCGCTGATCGGTGCATAGATCTCGCTGGCAGCTTTAACGGATTCCACAACGGCTGCATCTTCACCTTTGTCAAAAGATTTGCCAACTTCCGGCAGTTCGACAAAAACCACATCACCAAGCTGTTCTTGTGCGTGGTCGGTAATGCCTACGGTGGCAACCTCGCCGTCGATGCGCACATATTCATGATCTTCAGTGTATTTAATGCTGCTCACTTTGTGTCTCCTTCAATTATTGATTTTTCGTTAGTGGTTGGGGCCACCAAATTTTTGGCAGTAGATTTTCAAGCTTTTGGCTTTCTATAGTAGCGCTGCGGGACAAAAGGCGTTGCGCCAATCCGGGCCGGGCGGGCTTTGCCGCGCACAAGTATGTCAACCTCGCGACCTACATCGGAAAATTCCGGTTCGACATAACCCATTGCGATCGGACCGCCAAACGTCGGGCCGAAGCCTCCGCTGGTAATAACCCCGATGGTGCGCCCATCTTTTGATTGTATTTCTGTTCCCTCGCGCGCCGGTGCGCGCTCTTGTGGCAAAATACCCACGCGTATCCTCTTGGGGCCAGTTTCAAGCTCAGCTTTAACGCGGCTATACCCGGGAAACCCTCCCTCTTCACGCCGGCGTTTGGCAACCGACCACATGAGGTCGGCTTCAACAGGGCTTGTGGTTGCATCAATGTCATGGCCGTAAAGACAAAGCCCGGATTCAAGCCGCAGAGAATCCCTGGCGCCCAGACCAATCGGCTCTACGTCTTCATGATTCAACAATTTGCGGGCGAGAGTTTCCGCCTGTTCCGCCGGTAGGGAAATTTCATAACCATCTTC
>JAJFHR010000397.1 GCA_021775515.1 Hyphomicrobiales bacterium
GCGAGATTAGCTCGGGCATTGTTGATATCAACACCGATAATCTTATTGGCCCCCACTAGTTTGGCGCCTTGAACCACATTAAGTCCAATACCGCCGAGGCCGAAGACAACCACATTGGATCCGGGCTCTACCTTAGCCGTATTAATGACGGCACCAACACCGGTGGTAACCCCACAGCCGATGTAACAGACCTTGTCAAACGGAGCATCTTTACGGATTTTTGCCAGCGCTATTTCGGGCAACACCGTATAATTTGCAAAAGTCGAACAGCCCATATAATGCAATACCGGTTTGCCTTTGTAGGAAAACCGGCTGCTGCCATCGGGCATTACGCCCCGGCCCTGAGTTTCGCGAATTTTCTGGCATAGATTGGTTTTGGGATTGAGGCAATAATCACATTCCCGGCACTCAGGCGTATAAAGCGGGATGACATGATCACCAACCTCTAGCGAATTGACACCACCGCCAACCTCCACAACCACGCCGGCGCCTTCATGTCCCAGAATGGTCGGGAAAGCGCCTTCGGGATCCTCACCCGAAAGCGTAAAGGCATCGGTATGACAAATACCAGTTGCTTTTATTTCAACTAAAACCTCGCCGTTGCGCGGCCCGTCCAACTGAACCGTATCAATCTCCAGTGGTTTTCCTGCTTCAAAGGCAATTGCCGCACGCACATCCATGATTTTTTCCCGTTGCTTCGAGCCTTGAGCCCTGATCGTTGACTTTAGCAAGGCCGACTTTGACAGGGCCGCCAAGCCCGTTCAAGAAAAAACAAAAGCGTCGCACAACAATCGCGAGAAAACATTGGGAAAGGCTGGTCCGCCGCATTTAGCACTTTATGTCTATTTCACCACTCACTTTGACCTAGGTCAAAGTGAGTGGTCTTGGTTCGACATAGTTTGTCACCATGATAGTTGATCGAGACCAGCCCGAATCACAGCGGTTTGGTGGTGATCGGGCACAATCGATTGCCCGATGGCTGCCGCCTGTCCCATTGTTTCCCTTAAAGCCATTGCTCGACTATCTCGTTGTCGCGGTGGCCAAGCGCCGCCCGGAATTATTTAACCGGTTGGGTGACAATTGCCAAAAGCGTTTTTTGATCGATCCTAACAATTTACCTTTTTTCCTGCTTCTGGTGCCAGATCCAGAAAAACCGCAGTTGAAGGCTTTTAATCGCGGGCATGCAGTTGAGTATGATGTTCGCATATCGGCTTCATTTCTTACTCTTCTCAAAATGATCGATAGCCAAACCGACAGCGATGCGTTGTTTTTTAACCGCGATCTGTCAATTACCGGCGATACAGAGGCCATTGTCGCTCTGCGCAATGCGCTTGACGATATTGATTCCACATTGGCCAGTGATATCGCGGCCGCATTTGGACCACTGTCAGGTGCGGTGCGCGCCCTATTCAGTTTGTCAGGAATGCAGAAAGGCCCCCGATCTTGACACAAATTCCAAAGCCCGAACTTGTTTGCCCGGCCGGAACGCCGGCCGCATTGCATACAGCGGTAGATGCCGGCGCAGATGCTGTTTACTGCGGTTTTCAGGGTCCCACAAATGCCCGCAATTTCCCCGGCCTCAATTTCACACCCGCAGAAATGGCCGAAGCTGTGTCATACGCGCATGATGGCGGCGCCAAGGTTTTGGCGGCGATAAACTCATTTCCCACCGCCGGACGCACGGAAATCTGGAAAACGGCTATAGATAATGGAGTGCGAGCCGGCGTCGATGCGATCATTATAGCTGATATCGGTATGGCCAGTTATCTGAATAAAAACCATCCTAACCAGCGCATCCATTTGTCGGTTCAAGCCGGCGCATCCTCCCCCGAGGCAATAAACTATTATACGCGTATGTTTGGAATAAAACGTGTCGTACTGCCGCGCATTTTGACAGTTGCCGAGATCAAAAAAATTCATGAGGAAATTGATTGCGAAATAGAGGCCTTCGTTTTTGGCAATATCGGCATGATGGCGGAAGGCCGCTGCTTACTTACCAATTACGTGACGGGCCTTTCAACCAACATGGACGGTGTCTGCTCCCCTGCAAATTTCGTTCATTACGAAGAAGACAAAGATCGAAACTTGACAACCAGGCTTGGTGAATTCGCCATTGATTGCATCGGATGCAACGAACCTGCCGGGTATCCGACCATCTGCAAAGGCCGCTACAACACCAGCCACAAGCAGCAATATTACGCCTTCGAGGAGCCGATTAGCCTCAACCTCACACGATTGCTGCCCGATTTGATGCGGGCGGGCGTGACAGCTTTGAAGATCGAAGGCCGTCAACGCTCAAAAGCTTACGTTAAAGCGGTGGTTTCTGCTTTTCGCCAGGCCGTTGACACCTACGCACAGGGTGAAGACGCTGATATCAGCGGCCTTTTGGAATTGACCGAAGGCCACCGCGAGACCCAGGGTGCGTTCCGCTCGAAGACTTGGAGATAAAAATGACCCCTCAACTCACCCTGGGTCCCGTCCTATACAACTGGCCCGCAGAATACTGGCGCGATTTTTATTTTCAGATCGCCGATGAA
>JAJFHR010000398.1 GCA_021775515.1 Hyphomicrobiales bacterium
CGCCCGCATGTGCCCGGGCATTGTTGAGGGTGCGGGCACAGGCCCGGTAGAGCGTGTCAATCAGCAGGGTGGATTTTCCGCCGCCCGAAACGCCGGTCACACAGGTGAAGGTACCCAAAGGAATTTCGGCGGTAACATTCTTCAGGTTGTTGGCTTTTGCGCCAACAATTTTGATAAACCGTCCTTTGTGAGCATTTCGCCGGATTGCCGGCATGGGTATCTGCTTGAAACCGGTCAGATATTGACCGGTGAGGCTGTCAGCGGATTGCATTATATGTTGCGGCGTGCCATGGGCAACAATTTCACCGCCGTGAATGCCGGCTGCAGGTCCCATATCAACCACATAATCTGCACTCAATATGGCTTCTTCATCATGTTCGACCACCAGGACCGTATTGCCCAATTCACGCAGGTGCTTAAGTGTCTCCAAAAGCCTGGCATTGTCGCGCTGGTGCAGCCCTATCGAGGGCTCGTCAAGTACATATAAAACCCCGGTTAGACCCGACCCAATCTGGCTGGCCAGGCGAATGCGTTGGGATTCACCACCCGATAAAGTTCCAGATTTTCGCGATAACGTAAGATAACCCAGGCCCACATCATTGAGAAAATTCAACCGCTCACGAATTTCCTTCAAAATACGCCCGGCAATTTCATTTTGTGTTTCACTCAAAAACTCGGGCAGAGAGCGGAACCATTCCTGGGCGCGCATAATCGAATACTGAGAAATTTGGCCGATGTGTTTGTTGTCGAGTTTTACCGCCATTGCCTCAGGCTTGAGGCGAAATCCATCACAGCGACTACAGGCATGTTCGGATTGAAAGCGGGATAATTCCTCTCGCACCCAGCTCGATTCAGTTTCGCGCCAGCGCCGTTCGATATTATTCACAACACCCTCGAACGGTTTCTTGTTGGTATAACGGCGAACCCCGTCATCATAGGTGAAGCTGATTTCTTCATCGCCGGAACCAAACAACACCACTTGGCGTAGTTTCTCAGGTAAATCCTGCCATGGCGTTTTCATCGAAACCGAATAATGCTGCGCAATCGCTTCCAGAGTCTGGGCATAATAAGGCGATGTACTGCCGGTTTTTGCCCAGGGGGCAACAGCACCAACTTGGAGGCTCAGGGAAGTATCGGGGACAACAAGTTCGGCTTCAAACTGAAGTTCAACACCAAGACCGTCGCAAGCAGGACAGGCGCCAAAGGGATTGTTGAAAGAAAACAGCCTCGGTTCGATCTCCTCAATGGTAAAACCCGAGACAGGACAGGCGAACCGTGCCGAAAAAATGATACGCTCCGGATCACCCTTTTTGTTCGTCATATCGGCAAATTCGATAACCGCGAGCCCATCAGCAAGATCAAGTGCTGTTTCAAAACTGTCGGCCAAACGGCTGCTCAAATCGTCGCGGACGACAATTCTGTCGACGACGACGTCGATATCATGTTTGAATTTTTTATCGAGCAGGGGAACATCTTCCAGCTCATAAAAGCTGCCATCGACTTTAACACGCTGAAACCCGCGTTTTTGCAGTTCTGCGAACTCCTTGCGATATTCGCCCTTCCGGCCCCGCACGATCGGCGCAAGCAGGTAGAGCCTGGCACCATCCTCGAGAGACAAGGTTCGATCAACCATTTGACTAATCGACTGACTTTCAATCGGCAATCCGGTGGTAGGTGAATAAGGAACGCCGACCCGGGCAAATAACAGCCGCATATAATCGTAGATTTCAGTGACCGTTCCAACGGTTGACCGTGGGTTTCGCGAGGTTGTTTTTTGTTCAATCGAAATCGCTGGCGACAGGCCGTCAATCTGATCGACATCGGGTTTTTGCATCATTTCCAGAAACTGGCGGGCATAAGCCGAAAGCGATTCTACATAGCGGCGCTGACCTTCAGCATAAATAGTATCAAAAGCTAATGAGGATTTGCCAGATCCGGAAAGACCGGTGATGACCACCAGTTTATCCCTGGGCAAATCAATATCGATGTTTTTGAGGTTGTGCTCGCGCGCACCTCGCACCGCTATTATTTTTTGTTCGGAAATTTTACTCATGACGAACCGGGATATATCAATCTAGAACAAAACGCAAACAAAAGAAATCGTTGGACGACCTGAAACTGCTATTTTTGCCGGGCATCAAACAGCGAACATAATTCAGCATCCGGTATAGCCTCTCCGGCAAAAGAAAATGTGCCAGAAGTGTTGATTTCTGTGGCAATAGTTCGCAGGGTCGCCAGACAGGCACGCGCCAGGGCGCCCCCGGTGCTGATCCTCGTGACGCCGAGCTGGCTTAACTCTTCCACACTCATTGCGGTGGGCGACAGACCGGCGACAAAATTCAGCGGCCCGTCTACTTCTTTTATCAATGTGGCTATAGTTTCACGATCTTTTGGGCCGGGTGCATAGAGGCAATGAGCGCCTGCCTCACGGTAGCGGTTAAGTCGTTTTATGGATTCTGACAGCGGATTTTCATGGCCGACTAAAAAACATTCGGCCCGGGCTGTCAAAGTTAAGGCGACGTTGGAGGCATCTACTGCGGCAACGGCCGCAGCAACCCGGTCAACGGCCTCTTCTATGTCATAAAGCCCGGCAGAAGGATCGCCGGTAAAATCTTCAATACTGGCGCCAACCGCGCCGGATTTTATGGTCAAATCTATCGTTTCGCGGACATCGTCAAGAGAGGGGCCATATCCTGATTCAGTATCAGCGCTCACCGGTAGATCAACCGCAGCAGCTATTTGTTGTATCGCCAGCATATTATCGGCGCGAGAAAGTCTATTCAAATAATCAGGCAGTCCTTTGGAAAAGGCAATTCCGGCACTGGTGGTGGCAATGGCTTTGAAACCGGTATGAGCTAAAAGTATCGCCGAACCGGCATCCCAGGCATTTGGCATCACAAAGGTTTTGCCACCTTCATGTAGAGAGCGGAAATCTCTGGCTTTTTCCGCCTGTGTTGGTTTGGGCATCAGTATCTCCCGTGATCAGAAAAATTCAGACTTGATCTTGCATCGGATATCTAATAGAACATAACAGGAACAATTTGCTCGATCAATGCTGCAAGCGGCAATTTTGGCATATTTACCAGCATCGGTGCACGTGCTTTGTGGATAAGCAGGCTGGTTGGTAGAGCAGGGCGTCACAATCAGATATTGTCATGTCCAATATGAGGTGCGGTGGTAATCGTCAAACCGCAGATTTAGATAGGAGAGGCCAGTATTATGGCGGGATCAGTTAACAAGGTAATTCTAGTTGGTAATTTGGGTGCTGATCCGGAAATCAGAAGTACCCAGGATGGCAGGCCAATTGCCAACCTGCGGGTGGCGACCTCTGAGAATTGGCGCGATAAGGCAACCGGGGAACGCCGGGAAAGAACGGAATGGCACCGGGTGGTGATTTTCAATGAGGGATTGTGCCGGATTGCCGAACAGTATCTCAAAAAGGGCTCCAAGGTTTATCTTGAAGGTGCGCTGCAGACCCGAAAATGGACGGATCAATCCGGCCAGGAGCGCTACTCGACGGAAGTTGTGCTTCAGGGCTTTAACTCCACACTTACCATGCTTGATGGCCGTAGCGCTGGCCAGGGTGGCGATTATGCTTCGGGCGGTGATTTTGGCCAGGCAAGTCCGATGTCTCAATCTGAAACTTCTAGCGGCAGTCAGCCCAGTTTCTCCCAGGAACTTGACGATGAAGTTCCGTTCTAGTTTTATCGTCATTCCCGCGAAAGTGGGGCATTAACCAAATCTACCGCTGCGGGGCGTTGTTTGTTGTACCTCCGTCGCTGGAATGACGGAGTGTGATGGACCTTAGCCAGCTCTTATTGTTATCGGCGATCACATTTGTCGCCGCCCTGCTGCAGGGTGTGGCAGGCATCGGTTTTGCGCTGTTTGTCACGCCGATTTATCTGACGATTTTCAATTCGGTTATTGCGGTTCAGGTAACGA
>JAJFHR010000399.1 GCA_021775515.1 Hyphomicrobiales bacterium
AACGGTGAGAATTTTGCCGAAGGGCCAGAAGCTGAACTTAGGCCAGGTAAATGGATATCGGGAATTTCCTCAATGCAGGCGCAGTTTCTAACGCCTGAAATTCTTATGCGCGTCCTCAACTTTGGCTCTGATCACGCAGTCCTCAACATGATCGTTGATCAGCCCCATTGCTTGCATGAAGGCATAAACAGTAGTAGGCCCGATAAATTTCCAGCCTTGCTTTTTCAGGTCCTTCGACAGGGCTAGCGATTGTGCTGAGGTTGATGCAGTCTGCGGTTTTGAACACTGCTCTGGGTCAGGTTCATAACGCCAGATGAAGGCGGCTAGCGAGCCTTCCCGTTTGACAAGTTCCTGGGCCCGACGCGCGTTGTTCATGACCGCCTCGATTTTGCCGCGGTGACGGACGATGCCCTCATCCTTGAGCAGGCGGTCGATGTCGCGCTGAGTGAAGCGTGCAACGTGGTCGAAGTTGAAATCATGGAAGGCTGTACGAAAATTCTCGCGCTTGGCAAGAATGGTGCGCCAGCTCAAGCCCGATTGAAATCCCTCCAGCGACAATTTTTCGAACAAGCGATAATCGTCGCTGACTGGAAAACCCCATTCCGTATCATGATAGTCGAGAAACTCCGGAGCAGCACCGCACCAGCGGCAGCGTGATTTTCCGTCCAGACCCACAATTGTTGTGCTCACGTGTCTTAAATCCTTGTATTGAAAAGATGGGATGGAGTTGTTCACTCAAGCAGAAATTCCAGCCGTTCATCCACTTTTGATGGCGAGATTTCAAGAATTTCCGCAGTCACAATGTCTTCTGTGACAAACGGATCTTCATTCACTCTGCGTTGAAGATCTATCAGCGAGGTATTATGCGCCACTATTCCCCCACCCAAATTGGGCTGAAGGCTGCCAACCAGCAAAAATATGCCCTCATCCAAACCCCGTTTGATCCATTCTTTATGGCCTGCCATGAATTGGCCTGCCTGGCCTTTGTTGCTGGAAAATTTAAGCAGTACGATAAACATCGAAAATTTCTCCTATCATTCCGTATTTGACCGGTAATCAGCCTGCACGGCGCTTTGTGCACGAACTCAGCCAGTCGCCCATCTGCTTGACTTCGTGCTTGATAAATTCCTCATCGCCAAAGGCATTTGCCAGTGCGGCGACACCCTGGCTGCGGGCGAGAAGATGCATCGCCAGCGCATCGGCATCGGCCTCACATCCGAGAGCTACGAATTGCCTGCCTAACCAGGTCCTAAACAAGGTATACAGCTCATTTGCCTTGCCTTGTGAGGCATGGTTCAGCTTCGCGAGTTCAGTGCTCAGCGTGCCAACCGGGCAGCCATAACGTTTTATTTTCTCCCGGTTCACGATCAGAATATTAATAAAGCTTCGAATGCGATCCGCCGGGTGTTCCCCGTCAATCTCCCACCGCTCCAACATCATCCGTCTGTCGGCCAGACGCACATTGATTACGGCATCCAGAATTTCATCCTTCGATTTAAAGTGATAGTAAAAATTGCCGCGCGAGATCTGTACGGCATCTGCAATGTCCGAAAATGAAGTATGTTCAAAACCTTGGGCGTAGAATAATTGATCGGCAGCTTCAACAATGTGATCGCGTGTTGTTTTATCACTCATGAAAAACACCCCTCACGTCAACCGGATTTCCTGAACTCAGGCCACGTCGGTTAGCAAACGTTAGATCACCAAGCCGAAACGGTTCAAACAAATCTCCAGACATAATGATCTCCTCCGACCTAATAAAAAAATAGGACAACCGTCCTATTTCAAAAAAACTAGGACACACGTCCTAAATTGTCAAGGACCAAAAATATGTAGGAAAGATGCTTCACGCCAGACCTTCAAAGACCACACCGGCACCGCTGAAGCCTTAATCAGCAACCTGCCTGCTTGATAAAGGTCAAGGAACAAGTCGATTGCACATGATATCATTCCTGGTGAATTGCTATAATCGAAGATGGAGGAAGGCAAGATGCCGGCAACAATCATTTGGAACGAACTCGTCACGTCTAACCAAAATCAAAGCGGGGAATTTTTTAACAAACTTCTGGGCTGGGAATGCACCGAAATCCATACAGGGCAACACGGCACTTACACGTTATTTCGCAAAGACGATGTGGAGGTTGCCGGAATGATGAACCCCGTCTCAGATTATTCTCAAAATCGGCCGCCATTTTGGATCGCCTACATTAAGGTTGATGATGTCGATGCCCATGTCTCAAAAGTTGAAAAGCTTGGCGGTAAAGTTATCGCGTCTCCAGAAGACATCCCCAATGTTGGTCGGGTATGCATGATCTCTGATCCCTCGGGAGCACCGATTTGTTTGATGGCTCCAATACCATCACAAAAATAGATACCACATGCAGGCCCATCTGAAGGGTTTTTGCATCACCTGAGGTCAGTTTCCTGCTGTTTGATTATTCCAATAATCTGTACTTCTGTGATCCGTGAACGCTTCACTCGTCCATCTCCTTTATTGTGGCGGCCGCTACCAAATTTTGCAGGAATTTTAAGGGTACAGGTCACACCCAGAATCACAACCGTCATCGGCTGTCAGTAAACACTCATGTTTCTGCTTACAGACCTATTCTGGACGAATTGAAAAGGCAGAGTGAGGAGATTATTGACCCGTGACTGACTTCACCTGGGGCAAAAACCATGGTTTTTGCCATGCATAAACAACAAGCCTATTGCGAGACCGCTAGGCTAATTTGAAAAACGCACCCCTTCGGCGAAGGCCGTCTGCCGCGAAGAGGGGTGCGTGTCTGGGAGGCTACGGATAGGCATAGATTGTTCCCAGGTTGAAGTTCTTCCGGTTAGAGCATCGTGGACGCCCGACGGGTATCGTTGTAAACATTCCGACTGCTTGATTTTAGAGGAGACGCAGCATGGACCGTTTCACAGGTGGTTGCCAGTGCGGCAACGTTCGAATTGTGGCGTCGGGTGCCCCATACCGGGTCGGCCTTTGTCACTGTCTCGACTGCCGCAAGCATCATGGGGCCCTTTTCCACGCTTCCGCGGTGTTCCCTCAGGATGCGGTGACAATCGAAGGCGAAACAGGCGACTACGCCGGGCGGTTTTTCTGCCCCCGCTGCGGCTCGTCCATTTTCGCACGCAGCGCAGATGAAATCGAAGTAAACCTAGGATCCCTGGATGCCCCTGACCAATTGATGCCAACCTACGAAAGCTGGATCGTCCGTCGCGAGTCCTGGTTGCCGCTGTTTCCCCTCACGAGACGATACGACCGCGATCGTGATACCACAGGCCGCTTTGAGGAGTAGCGGTGCAAGGGCGCCGTTACCAGATGACCGAAAGGTATGCATGATCTCTGATCCCCCACGAGCACCGATTTGTTTGATGGCTCCTATATCATCACAAAAATAGATACCACGAGCAGGCCCTTATGAGGTTTTAGTGCCGGATCATGGGTTGAACCGCTCTTTGTGAACAAAGCAGGGATTATCATTTGCGCGCCAGACAGCCGAGCGTATTGGTGATAATTCGAGCCGCAGTAATGGCCGCAATCCCGTTAAGATCGCGCTCTGGCACGAATTCAATCATGTCAAAAGCCACAAGGTTGGTTTTGTGTATCACGGCAGCGATCAGGTCGATCGACTGAGTGTATGTCAAACCACCCGGTGTCGGTGCCATAACCGCGGGCATGATTCCTGTATCAAGCGCATCACAGTCGAATGTGACCATGCAATTGGCATCGTCCGGCAGATGCGCCATCACCGCTTCAATGCCATTTCGATGAACATCCCGCGCAGTGACGATTTCCGCCCCCCAGTCTTTGGCAATTTCGACTTCCTCGCGGCGGGCCGAGCCAAGGCCACGAATTCCAACTTGAACAATCCGCTCGACATGGTCCAGTTCTGAGGCGCGCCTCATAGTGCTGGAATAGCCAAACGGCTCGCCGCGGCGCTCGTTCCGCCAATCAATATGAGCGTCAATCTGAATAATGGTCAGCGGACCAACAGGTTTGAGAGCTTCGATGAACGGAATCGGCGTTGAATCATCACCACCAATCATCAGCGGGACGGCATCTGCATCAAGGATTTGAGAGACCGCCTCATGGATCAGAAGCCTGTTGCCGCTGCCATCCAGGGAAGACGTCTTGAGATTTCCTGCATCCGCGACAATAAACTCTCCCTCGCCGAGTAATGGCCCACCTAAATCGAAATCCCAATGATCGGGCCATCGGGCATCTTCTTCCAGAGCAGCACGCAACACATCCGGTGCTGTTGCATAGGGTTTATTGTCGATGTCTTGATAGGGCGTTCCATGAGGCGCTCCAAACACGACCGCATCAGCCGCTTTGATGGCAATGTCGCTTCTGGCACCCATAAACGGAACTTTCGGCACCTCGAAAACCTCTGACACAAGCATTGAACCTCTTACCAAGCCACAAAATCAACCAGTGCATCAGATGCCACCAGCGCCGGGCAAAAACAAATAGCCGGTGCCAACAGTAAAACAAGTCGATAACGACCCTTTTTACACCAGTTAATTACAATTCCTATTCGCCAGCGCGCGCACCTGAAACATAATTTGCACTGAAAGCCTGTTCACCAATTCGCTCAATCAGACTGAGTTGAAGCTCAAGCCAGCTTTTGTGACCCTCTTCCTCAAGTGCTATCTTTTCAAAAAGTGTTCGCGTCCCGATATCTCCCACTTTAGCCGCGTGCTGTGAGGCAAGGGTGTAGAATTTGATGGCCTCTTCTTCGTCGGCCAGATCAGATTTGAACATGGCGACAAGAGAATCTGCTTGGGCGGGCTTTTTGTAAAACTCTAATTCCGGTTTGCCGTTAAAGAACATAATTCTGGCAATAAATTGGTCGCAATGATCCAATTCTTCCTGCATTTCCACTCGCATTTGCGCGGCCAGTTTATCAAGTCCCCAATCGTCAAGCACATGGGCATGCAACTGATATTGGTGAGCCGCCGTTAATTCCATGTGCAAGGCTTGTTGCAGATTCTTCATTAAGTCATTGTCGGACATTTTGTTTGCCTAATTTTGAGAAATCACAATTCGATAATGACTATGTGGGGATTTGAAAGATGGAAGTCCATATGAGAACGGGAGAATGTTCTAAAACAGATCGATTTTGACATAGTTTTTGTGGGTCAATGAGAACAATAGTTTGGCTATCGCAAAACCTTGTCCTGATTTGACCATTATAGCCTGTACCCCAAAATGTCTGTAAACGAACGGGAATCCAACGCTGCCCACAATCCAGCTGCACGGTGAAAATGTACCAAGAACTGACACAGTCGGCCATTCCATAATGAAATTTCTGTCGCCTATCCTTATGCTATAGTCGGATGCCTCAATTTTAGGAAGAACGAATGCTAAAAGCACATTTGGATGCTGTGGAACAGCAATTGCTTCAAACTTCTCAGATACCTGCAAATGCCGGTCACACATTGCATCGTGGGACGCCAAGAGAGAC